>CANHGC010000246.1 GCA_947460045.1 Bacteroidota bacterium
AAAATCCCATCGGCCTTCTGTAGCAGGGGCAATATATATTCCACGGAGTAAACATCGGCCCCCATGGCCAACAAAACCGCCGCTTGATAACCACTACCGGTACCGATTTCTAGGACTTTATCGCCGCGACTGATCCCAAGCAACTCTGTTTGATACGCCACGGTGTAAGGCTGAGAAATGGTTTGGCCGTGATCGATCGGAAAAGCCGCATCGCGGTATATAAATTGCTCGAAATCCTTGGGAAAAAACCACTGCCTCGGCACGGCGTTCATGGCCGATAACACAGCATCTGATTGAATCCCTTTGTGTTTCAGCTCATCCACCAACCTTTTGCGCTGTCCTTGGTGAATCAATGTGTCTATTAAATCTGTCTTTTTCATCCTCTGTTAAAAACCCAATTTGGGCAGTTAATGCGTTCTCTCAATCTTTGCATCGAACTACAAATGTAGGAACATGCGAAAATCAGTTGTCATAGGATCGAAAAGAAAAGCCGAAATTTTCGAACATCTACTCAGTACTGTGGGTGGTTTTGAATTGGTGGGCTTTGTTGATCCCGACGACAATTCCAATTACAACATGCTCGGTGAAATGATGTTTGCCCTAGAGATTGCTGCGCTGGGCGATGTCTTTTTCATTGACCGACATGTGAAATCTTTGCCTTTCGAGATCATTTGTCATTTAGTAAAATTGGGCAAGCACATTTTTTTCGATGGGTATAGAAATTTCAACACTGGGGAAATGGAACAATTGCTCAAATACAAGAGAGAATCTGGCGTTGTGGTTCAAATTGGCAATATCCTACACAACAAACCCCTGTTCACCTCTGCCCTGCAACTGGTAAAAAAACCGAGATACATCAAACTCGAGAAACATTGTCACCCTCCCCTTTTGGGCCAGTTCAACGAATGGATACATCAACATTTGTTTCAAGAAATTGATTTGATACAAAGGACCATGCAGTCTAGGATTCGTTCCATTTCTGCCCGCCCGATGTTTTTATTTGGCACTCAAACGGATTTGTTAAACATCCATTTGGAGTTCGACAACGACGCCATCGCCCAGATATCGGCAGGTAGGGCCATGGAACCGGGTACGTATACGCTCAAAATATTCCAACAAGACCGCTTGTTTTTGCTCAATTTCACCAACAACGAATTGATTGAATATCGCACAGCGGAGCAAACCGAACAATTGTCGTTATCGGCTGATTTCGACCACCCTGAATTACCGCCAGAACTCATTAGAATTGACCGACAAATCATGCCTTTCGATACCTGGAAAATGGAACTCAGGAACTTCAACGAGAACATAGCCAACAATTTATCGCCCCTAACTCATCTGGAGCATGCCCTCGAAGTTGGAAATACTTGTGAGTGGGCCATCGAAAAAATTCAAAGAAAGTACCAAGACCTGTAGTGTTTGCTACTCGTAAAAAATGCCTTAAGTTTGTAGGGTGAGGTTAATTAGCAAGTGCATTGCCGTTTTATTGTTTGTATTACTAATTACATTGCCTGCTTGTAAGGACAAAGAAACTGGCACACCCTCGCGGATTGCTATTGATTCAATTACCTTAAACGTAGATCCTGCATTTGGCAATGAAATACATCAAATCAAGGGCGTTCAAGTTTTTGCCAATCAAGAGTTGATCGGTAATTTCGAATTGCCATGCAAAATACCCATAGATAAATTGGGCGAGGTGCAATTAGACATTTTCCCACTGGTGTTTATCAACGGCAGTTCATCCAATCTTACCCTGTACGTGCCCTTTGAGGGTTTCCGCGATACGGTAAATCTGACAGCCGGAAATACACAGCAAGTAACCCCCAATTTTAAACACAGAAAGTCCACAGTGGTTCGATGGAACGAGGATTTTGAAGACAATAATTCCACATTGGTCCCCATTCTGCCTTCCCCATTTCCTGGCGATACTTTCGGCATTGTGAGCAGACCTTTTGATTTGGAAGGCAAATTCAAAAGCGATTCCAAAGTGTTTAGATTTTGTTTTGAAAATACAGATACGGCAAAATTTTTTGATGCAGGTTCTTTTCTCGAATTCGCTGATTTACCCATCAATGGCTCAGCGGTGTTTTTTGAGTTCGATATCAAAACCGACTTACCCGTTCAATTGGCGATGCGACGTAAGAACCCGAGTACCACGGAACTTGTACCTTACATGATCATCAATCCTACAAATGGCAAATGGAAACGATTTTATGTGAACTTGGTTTACGAATTGGCCAACCAACCCACAGGAACAAGCATTCGGTTGTTTTTCGATGTAAATAAACCGGCAAATTCAGTCGCAGGTCGGGAAATATTCTTTGATAATTTGCGTTTGAGTTATCTCAAGTAACCGATGAACAGTAGAAGAAGAATTGCATTGCACATACTGGCCGATTGGCTTTCTGCTACAATCAGTTGGTTGGGATTGTTCTTCTTTCGTAAAAACTTCATCGAAGCCAGTAAGCACGGCTACGAAATCCCAGTCAATCACGATGACAACCTATGGCTCGGGCTCATTTTTGTACCCTTGTTTTGGGTGCTTCTCCATGGCATTTCAGGTTACTACAATTATATTTTTCGCAGAAGTCGCCTAAAAGAGCTTCAACACACTTTCAACTCAACGGTGATTGGTGTATTGTTCTTGTTTTTTACGTTGATGCTAGACGATAGCATTTCGGACTATCACGACTATTACCTCAGCGTTGCGACCTTGTTTGGATTTCAATTTAGTGCGACGCTCCTATTTCGTTTGGTGATTGTTACAAAAACCATTCACAACGTCAAAAACCGGGTTTGGGGATACAATACCCTCATCGTTGGGTGTGGCGAGCGGGCATTGAAACTCTACCAAGAACTCAATTCTGCCAAAAAATCGGAAGGGTTCTTTTTGAGGGGGTTTGTAAAAATCCAAGACGATTGTGCACTCAAAGAAGTTGGTGGACGAATATTGGGTGATTGGACCAATCTACCTCAGCTCATCCATGAACACCAGGTGGAAGACATCATCCTTTGCACAGAGAGTGGCGAAAATGAACAAATCACGGCCATTATTGATCTTGTTCAAAACGAAGACATTCATTTAAAAATCATGCCTGACCAATACAGTTTGGTTTTGGGGATGGTGAAAATGAACAACATTCTGGGGGCTATGTTGGTGGAAGTTGATTTTGAAGTAATGCCCACTTGGCAAAAGATTTTAAAACGATTTATAGACATCTCGGCCTCTATTGTAGCCTTGATTTTGCTTTCGCCTTTATTTGTTTTCATTGCGATTTTGGTAAAATTCGATAGCAGAGGTCCGATTTTTTTCACGCAACCACGGATTGGGCTCAAAGGCAAACTTTTCAATATCATTAAATTCAGATCG
>CANHGC010000247.1 GCA_947460045.1 Bacteroidota bacterium
ATCACTCAAATCGCTGCTCACAGTATTGTAAATGATGCACTCAGAAAAGTTGTAGCCCAACTTCGCAAAATGATCCGGAATACTGGGTTTGCGAATATCTGAGCAAGGAAATAAAAACTTCTCGGTGCTATGATTCTTGTTAAACAACGTCAGAAAATCGGCCTCAGTCCCCTTGCCAAAAAACATCTTTCGCTTGCGCGGTACGATGTACTTCTGCACATAATTGGAGACCCCTTCGTTGATTGAAAAATATTTCGTTTCAGCAGGCATCTCAATTTTCATCTCCGCAGCCAAAGAAAAGAAATAATCCACGGCATTTCTTGAATTGAAGATGATGGCCGTGTATTCCAAAAAATTGATTTTCTGCTTTCTGATATCACGCGGCGCCATGGGCTCGATGTGAATGAACGATCGAAAATCCATCTTTAACTTGTACTTCTTCACGAAGTCCTCATAAACGTTCTTACCCGCTTCCGGTGGTGGCTGGGTAATCAAAATACTTTTTACTTTGAGTTCGCGTGATGTTGAAGACATATTTTAATTAAGATCTAGATAGAATGGCAAACAGCACCCAATAGGGTAAAATTTCCAAGGCACAAAAATACAAAAATGCAAGGAAATTCAACTGCCTATCTTGGAACAATCCCACAAGGGCATAAATTGATCGAATCACAACCCACAAAACCAAGGCGAATGATATCCAATTAGATAAGTTCAAATGGTGGTACTTGTACCCGTTGTAATAGAACACCAAAAACAGCGGAAAGAAAATCAATGACAATACAAAATTCACATTGTACTGACGTTGAACCTGCCTACGGATCAAATCTTCGATGTCTACACTGTTGCCAAACAAAAACTGTATCGTCTGCTGCAACATCACCGCAAATAGCACCCCCAAATACACCAAAACAAACACCCACAAGTTGTTCAACTGCAAATACCCACCAAATATCAAATTCAATATCACACCCGCCGCAAACACCGCCTGGGTAAACACAAACACCACCCCAGAGCCCCCGCCAAATTGCGTAATCGTGCGGTCATTCATCAATTCATTGTAATAATATGGATTAAAAATCCCCCTCACCCTCAACTCAAATTGCTTGGGATAAGCCGCCCTGAAATACATGAATACCAACAGCAAAATCATCCCCAATCCGAAATACCAAAACTTCCCCTGTCCGCGCCTGAAATAAATCGGATTGCCATAAGGATCAAATGGATCTCGGTAATTGTACACCACCGTTTTCCCGTGATCCACCCCCGACCATTGCGCCTGAATACTGTCAGACAGCCCATATTTCAACGAATCTGCAAAGTGAACGCCGCGGGTAAATCTCAGCAACGACATTGAATCTGGTTGCGCCAACAGCGAATCGGGCTCAAACACATAGCCATTGATGGGCCTTTCCAAACGCTCCTTGTACGCTTTCAAACGCGCCTTTTCCGCCTCCCGCCGCTTTTTCAAAAGGGCTTTTTCTTCCTCTTCCGTTAATGCTTCACTGGGCGATGCATCCCCGCGCTCATCCCTACCCGAAACCCCAGCCACAGGGGCATCGGACCTCGACAAAGACCGGCGATTTCCAGCACCACTTTGCGCAGCGACCTCAAAAACCAACATCCCCATCGCCCAGAACAACAGGCAATGCAGCACATTTCTTTTGAGTCCCCAACGCAACATGCCGCAAAAATACAGCATTCATCGCGCAACTTTTTCACCCAAACACCTCGCCCAATGGCAATTCCCAAAAAAGTTAGACCTTTGCACTCCATGACAGGCCTATACATCCACATCCCCTTCTGTAGGCAAGCCTGCCATTATTGCAATTTTCATTTCAGCACACAGCTCAAACACATCAACCCTTTGGTGGATGCCATTTGTACCGAAATCGACCAATACCATGCAACCACTTCCCACGCGCCACTGCACACCATTTATTTTGGCGGTGGAAGTCCTTCCCTGCTATCCCCCCAACAACTTCATCGCATTTTTGAGGCCATTCATCGCAATTTCAACACCCAAAACTGCGTAGAAATTACCCTCGAAGCCAACCCGGAAGACATCGATCCAATACAACTTCAACAATGGAAAGAACTGGGCATAAACAGACTTAGCTTGGGCATTCAGAGCCTCAACAACGAAGAATTGCAATGGATGAATCGCGCCCACACCGCCGAACAATCCCTGCAAGCCGTTGAATTGTGCACCGCCGCGGGATTCCAAAACTTGAGCATCGACCTGATTTACGGATCAGAAAAAAAATCGCTAGACCAATGGAAATCCGAGCTTCAATGGGCCTTACAATGTGGCGCCAACCACCTGAGCTGCTATGCACTCACCATCGAAGAAAAAACCGCATTTGGCAAATGGGCCAAAGACAAAAAACTGATCCCGCCCGCCGATGAACACGCCGAAGAACAATTCCACTACCTCAGTCAATGGGCCGCAGAAAATCATTGGGAACACTATGAAATCAGCAATTTGTGCAAACCACAACACCGCGCCATACACAATAGCAATTATTGGGCAGGACATCCTTACATCGGCATAGGCCCTAGCGCCCACTCCTTCGATGGCCAAACGCGCCGCTGGAACGTGAGCAGCAATCACCAGTACATGCATTGCATCCAAAACAACCTTCCCGTTTTTGAAGAGGAAATACTCACCAAAAGCAACAAAATCAACGAATACCTCCTCACCCAACTTAGAACCACCGAAGGCGCCGAAATTCAACAATTGGAAAAACTGTGGCCCGGTTTCATCGAAGAAAAACAAAGTACCATCCAATCGCTTCAAACCAAACATCAACTGCAAGTGACCCAAACCAACCTCTTGATCCCCAGCACCGCCCGCTTTCTGGCCGATGCCATCACCGTGGAACTCATGATGGATTGATCCCCCGCCTTAGCAGAATTTGCAAAATTGACGGTTGTCATACTTTCCGATGGATTCTGTTGTAATTTTGTATAAAATTACGGCCATGAATCGCAAAACAAACAACAACATCTTGGTGCCTACCGATTTTTCGGATGTGGCAGACAACGCCCTAACCCATGCCATCACAGTAGCCAAAGCCTATGGCAATGAAATCACACTGTTGTACATCTTGGAAGAAGGCATCCTCGGTGGATTGTTCTCCGGCAGCCAATCTGATGTGATGCGCGATGCCATCCAAACAAAACTTGAAACCAAAGCCAAAGAAATTGCAGCAACCAACAACATCAAGGTGCATGCATTGGTCGATAAAGGCAAAGTATACAAAACCATCGCCAGCATCGCCAATGGCGACAATTTCGACTCCATCATCATGGGTAGCAATGGCGCCAGTGGATTGGAGTTCAAACGGTGTGCTCTTCGGAT
>CANHGC010000248.1 GCA_947460045.1 Bacteroidota bacterium
CCTTGAATTTGGATGTCGGCCTGCACGCCGTTCGGACCTCTTTGCCTCAGATCCACGCCTTCGATGTAGCCGAGCAATTCTGCGGTGGTTTGTACGGGGATGTTGGCGATGTCTTTTCGCGAAAGTATGGTGATGTTGCTGCCAAGGTCGTCCGCGGCGATGTTGAGTTTGCCGGCTTTGATTTCGGCGCCCATGATGGGTTCTACGGTTTGGGCGATGCTTGGGCTAGCGCAAAAAAGGGCGCAGATGACTGCGCCCTTTTTGAAGATATTGAAATTCAATGTTATCACTTTTAGTTGTTTTGTGCCTTCTCGATGGCTTTTAGCAACAAGGCGCGGTGGGCTTTGGTTTCGCCGGAGCCCGGGTTGGCTTTGAGCAATTCCTGAATGCGTAGCACTTCGCTGTACATCACTGCTTTAGAAGCGGCATCGTAAGGGTTGCGTTCAGATTGTAACGCACCGGCCAAGATACTTTCCATGTACATTTCTTGCAATACCATGCGATGGGTATTGACCATGCCTTTGAGGTCTTCCATGAAGATGCCATTGCTCATGGCGGTCATCATTTCCAACAAGGTGTACCGGTTGCCGTATTCGCGGGTATCGTTGATGCGCAACAAGGTTTTGGGGTTCAATAAATGCGCCAATACTTCGGCTTGCATGCGCGCTACTCGGTTGTGTAATTTGGGATCCTCTTCTTTGCCGAAGAAACCAAATCCCCTGCGTTGTTGTTGCAAGTAAGGAATCAAATCGCTAGGAACTTCCATCGCATTGGGTGCGAAAGCGTATTTCACGATGGCTTCCATGGCACGTTTTTGCTGGAAATAAGGAATGGGTTCGTATGGGAATGGTGCGTTGGCTTGGCCGGGGATCGGACGGTTCACGTAGATGCCACCGATGTATCTGCTCATCACACCCACCATGGTAGAGTATGCGCCACTCAAAGAACTGTAGGCACCTACCATCGCTTGATAGCTGCTTTCGTCTTGGGTGTGGGTGTTTTTGATGTTCTTCATCAAGTCTTGCGTCATTTCGATGCGATCGATGCCGTAGCCCACTGCGTCTGAGCTCAAGTCGTTGACCATCACACGGGGGTCGATGCCTTTTCCGGGCGAACGCATATCATCGGCGTCGTTGCCAAAAGTGAGTTTGGGTTCGATGCTGCGCTCGGTGATGGCTTTCAAACGTGCGGCTTCTGCGGCGGGGTCTTGAACGGCCTGACTGTAACCGTATTCGATGGCCCAGAGGTCGTACGGACCGGGTTCGGTTTGACAGTATTGCACATTGGTTTTGGTTTTGTGCAGGTTGATGGCGGGGTAGTCCATCACCGAGCCGATGAGGCCTGTTTTGTAGGTGAGGTTGGGGTCTGCCAATTCTGCGGGGGTATGAAGCTGAGAGGCTTTCATGTTGTGCATGAGGCCGAGGGTATGTCCCATTTCGTGGAGCACGAGGTAGTAAATGGATTCGTTGATCAGGCGCGATTTCTCAGCGGCTGTGGCGTTTTGGGCATCCAGGAGTGATTGAGCGAACATGTGTTCGTTGTGCATGCAATCGGCTGCGTAGCAACCTTGGAAGCCGTGGAGGTTGGTGTGAGATTCTTCGTTGCGCAGGGCTTCGATGAGTTCTGCGGGGGTGTGGATTTCGCCACCATCGGTTTTGAACAATTTTTGGGCACGGAATCGGTTGGTGAGGAACACGTATTCAAACATGATATCTGCACCGAGGATTTCGCCTGTGCGGGGGTTGGTAAAGCTTGGGCCGTATCCACCGAAAGGGGGGTTGGGCGAAGATGTCCAACGGAGGACGTTGTAGCGAATGTCACCGGCATCCCATGAGGCGGTATCGGGCTGTTCGAATACTTGCACGGCGTTTTGGAAACCGATGGGTTCGAAGGCTTTGTTCCATTGGAGGGCGGCCTTTTTGATGGTTTCGCGATATTCAACGGGGGTGGTATTTTCGATCCACCACACGATGGGTTTTACGGGTTCTGATAAAAGGGCTGTTGGGTCTTTCTTTTGTAGGTCCCAGCGATGGATCACGTCGCGATAGTTCACGGCGTTGGGGGTGGTCATATCGTTGACTTGTTCGGTAAAGAATCCCACGCGGGCGTCATCGAAACGGGGTTGGAAATTGTTTTTTGGTACTTGTATGATGGAGTGTTGGAGTTCCACGTTCACGGCGCGGGCATCGGCTACGTCTTCACCACCGGCGGTAGGGGCTGGGTTGTCGTACACGTAACGCACCACGAGATCTGTATTTTGCGGAAAGTTGCGGATGTTGATGTATTGGGTTTTGCCTTTGGCGAGCATGCCCAATTTGAATCCTTCGGCGCCGGGTCTGCCACCTTCTTTGATTTGGTGGAGTTTTTCGGTGAGGAAGAGTTCATCGGCATCGATGAGGAAGTCGCCGGTTTTTTTGTTTTCGGCAATGATTTTTTCGAAGGCCAGGGGTGCATCGGAGATGTTGGCGTTTTTACTTTTTGCCAATGCGGATGCGGGATCGAAGTAATAGTTGGTGTTGACTTGGGTGAATTCTAGGTTGTTGTAGGATTTGCGGATGGTGAATATGCGCGACCCACGGAACTGACCGCGGTGGTGACCGCCGGCTACTACGCCATTTTCTGTGTAGGCGAAGTGGATGAATTCGGTATTGAGTTGTGCGGCATTGATTTGTATGTAGAGTTTGCCATCGGTGGAGTCGAGGAAAAGGGGGAACAGGCCATCGATGCGTTTGGCATTTTTGGTTTTGGATTCGATGGTGGCTGTTTTGTCTTTGGGTTTTTCAGCTGCGGCTGCTGCTGCGGCTTCGGTGGGAGCTGCGGGTGCGGCGCCTTTTTGTTTTTTTGGTGGCTTATTGCCATAGGCATTGGCGCTGAGGAGGGCGAATGCCAAGATGGGTAAACTGATTTTCTTCATAAAATGGTGTTGCAATTTAACACAAAACGTTGGTATTCGTTTTTTCTGAATTTCATTTGAAAATTCTCAAATAATGATTATATTTGCACCCCTTTCCAAGGTTGTTCCCAACCCTTGCAGCTTTGGAGAGTAATGCATGCGTAGCTCAATTGGATAGAGCATCTCACTACGGATGAGAAGGTTTGGGGTTCGAATCCCTACGCGTGCACGATCAAGAGCGAAGGCCTCAACGAAAGTTGAGGCCTTTTTTTATGCTCTGATGGAGTCGGCATTCAGAGAATGCTAGCGACGGAAGAGCATAAAAAAAGGGATCAAGTCAAATTTCTGGGGGCTAGGCAAATAGATGAGTGATCCTAAAAAGGAAAAAATTGATATCTCGAACGCCTCTATGTTGTGCTCTAAATGCTTTGATTTTGGCATTAAATGATTCTGCTGAGGCATTCGTAC
>CANHGC010000249.1 GCA_947460045.1 Bacteroidota bacterium
AGGACAGTGGTCGGCCCAAAACGACACGCAATCCTTCAAATTCATCATTCAATAACCGGCTGATGAAGGAAAACCTCAATCCCAATGCGCGCGCGAAAGGCGAAATATTGCTCATCAACAAACCTTATGGCTGGTCATCGTTTCAGGCTGTAAAAAAGATCAAGTATGTAACCAAAGCGAAAAAAGTGGGACATGCGGGCACACTAGACCCATTGGCTAGCGGGCTTTTGATCATCTGCACGGAACAACAGACCAAAGGCATTCAAGCCATACAAGACGCTGAAAAAGAATACGAAGGCACCATTGTATTGGGGGCAACCACCCCGAGTTACGATATGGAAACGGAGCCCAATGCCACATTTCCGGTATCGCACATCACCCCAGAAATGATTCACGCCACAACCGCTCAGTTCATGGGACCCATTGAGCAAATCCCACCCTTGTTCTCGGCACTCAAGGTAGATGGAAAAAGGGCATATACATTGGCCAGACAGGGTGATACAACCGTTTTAAAGTCGAGAATTATCAGCATTTACGAATTCGAAATCACCCGCATTGAAATGCCCGAAGTAGATTTTCGGGTAAAATGCAGCAAAGGAACCTACATCCGATCTCTGGCCTTCGATTTTGGCAAGGCACTGCAATCTGGGGGCTACTTATCGAGGCTGGTAAGAACCCAAATTGGAGAACATCGCATAGAAAATTCGGTAACACCCCACGAATTTGAAGCGGTATGGGACAGCAAAAAAATATCACTCACCACAACTGAAAGTACCCCCAAATAAATTTTGGGCCGATTTTTGCTATCTTTGGAAAACATGCGCACGATGAAAAGTACTCTACGCTCTTTGGGCTTATTGGCCCTCTCTCTCACTTTGGTTCAATGCTCTGATTTGAATGCCGAAAAGGTGAAAAAAGATTTCAACGCTTGGTTTACCGACCTCATTACACCCAGAAACTCATCGTTGGTGATGGCCAATGAAGGTTATATTGTTAAAGGAAATCTCAAGAACAAACCCAATCAAGTGGTGACGCTGTATGAAATGACGCCTGAAAACCTCATTTTCATCGACAGTATAAAAACCGATAAAAAAGGAGATTTCACCTTAAAGGGAAATACCAAGGAACTGATTTTTTGTGCTCTGAGCGTGGCCGATAAACAAATGGTCTATCTCGCATTGGACAATACCACAGAAATCAATGTCATGGCCGACGCCACAGCCAGCGGGGTTGTTTATAGTTTAACAGGAAAAAACATCGACGAAAGTGTTGCTTTGAAAGATTTGCTAAAACTCAACGAAGGCTTTGTGAATCGAATCAAAACCTTGGAAACAGAAGCCAGCGCACTCAACCCAAATACAGATGCCGGATTCCAAAGGATGAGCAAACTGCAAAATGAATACTATGCCACCATGACAGAGAGAGGCAATGCCATGTTGAAATTTGCGCAATCCAGACCTTCGAGTTTCATTCCCTTTTTCATATTGCAGTTCAACGTGGTTCAAGAGCCCACCATCGAGTTGCTTACCGCGGCAAAAGATGCAGCCACCAAAGCCAACCCCGATAGCAAATACACACAAATGATCGTTCAGCGTTTCAACGAAGAAGCGCGTTTGATGATCGGCGGTGTAGCACCTGAAATCAATTTGGCACAACCAGAAGGCGGCAATTTATCGCTCAGCTCTCTGCGTGGAAAATATGTTCTGATCGATTTTTGGGCTAGCTGGTGTGGACCTTGTAGAAAAGAAAACCCCAACAACGTGGCCATGTATAACAAATACAAAGACAAAGGTTTTGAAATCTACGGCGTGTCGTTGGATCAAGATCCATTGCGTTGGAAAAAAGCGATTGAAGCAGACGGACTCACATGGAAACACGTGAGCGATTTGAAAGGTTGGAGCAGCTCTGCCGGACAAACCTATAATGTAAAATCGATCCCAGCTACTTTTCTTTTAGACCCTGCGGGTAAGATCATTGCGAAAGGTTTGAGAGGCGAAGAATTGGAAGCCAAATTGGCCGAAATTTTCAACGGACAGTAAGCCAGCCCAACAACCCTTGCCTTCCCAACCTTATCGTGAGGTTTAGATAATATAAACTTAATACAAAGCGAGTTGATAATTAACATCAAATCAATTCCTTTGTAACATAATGATTAAAGGAATGCCTAAAGTTTTAGTGGTTGATGATGAGCAAGATATACTCGAACTCATTCGGCATTCGTTGGCCAAAGAAGGCTTCGAAGTGCACGTTGCAGCCAATGGCGCTCAAGCCATAGAACAAGCGCGAAAAGTCAAGCCCGAAATCATCATCATGGACGTCATGATGCCGGTGATGGACGGCATGGAAGCTTGCAGACAGCTAAAAGACAACCCCGACACCAAGAACATCCCCGTCATTTTCCTCACAGCCCGAAGCGAAGAGTTTGCTGAATTGGCAGGATTTGAAGCAGGCGCTGATGATTACATCGCAAAACCTGTTAGAAACCGTGTATTGTTGAGCAGAGTAAAAGCCATCCTCCGGAGAGGAAACGCCATACAAAACCAAGAACCTGAAAAATACGATTTCGAAACAATCCAAATCGATCGTGAGCGTTTTGTGGTTGAATACAATGGTAAAGCCTTGCAGTTACCCAGAAAAGAGTTTGAATTGTTGGCCTTCTTAGCGTCTCGCCCAGGTCGCGTTTTTAGCCGCGATGAAATCCTCGAAAACGTTTGGGGCAACGAAGTACTCGTGGTAGACAGAACCATCGACGTGCACGTTCGCAAAATCAGGGAGAAATTGGATGATAAATTCATCTACACCGTAAAAGGTGTTGGCTACAAGTTTGAGCCATAATCTCCGATAGCGCTGAGCGTTTACTGTGGAAATATCGACAGTACCGTTTCCGCCTTGTCCAAGCATTCTTGATACTCGTCTTCCGCAACACTGTCATAAGTGATCGCACCACCCACCGCATATTGCAGTTCATGCGTTTTGGATTGGTATAACAGCGACCGAATCACCACGTTGAGGTCCATGTTCCCATTCCACACATAGCCTACAGTACCGCTATACAAACCCCGAGAGAAATTCTCTAGCCCCTCAGTGTGCTGCATCACCGCGATTTTCGGCGCCCCAGTCATGCTACCCATAGGAAATGTAGCATGTAGAATGTCTTTCAGACCCATGCCTGGTTTCAACCGACCTTCCACCGTAGAAATGAGTTGATGCACATGTGAAAACGTATACACCTCACACAACTCTGGCACAACCACACTCCCCGCCTCGCAAACCCTGGACATATCGTTGCGAACCAAATCAACAATCATCACGTTTTCTGCCCGATCCTTTTCTGAATTTCTCAATGCATTGACC
>CANHGC010000250.1 GCA_947460045.1 Bacteroidota bacterium
AAGCCGGCCACCAAGAGATTTGATCCCAAAGTTGGATGGACATTTCACGGACATGAAGACAAGGGATCTAGAATGGTAAAAGGCATTTTTAAGCGCATGAGATTGCCTCTGGATGAAAAGATGCGATATGTAAGCACGCTGGTTTTATTGCATTTGAGACCCATTGTGTTGTCGAAAGAAACAGTCACAGACAGTGCAGTACGCCGTTTGATCGTTGATGCGGGTGACTATGTTTCAGATTTGGTTATTTTATGCAGAGCGGATATCACGAGTAAGAACGAAGCGAAAGTTGAGAAACATTTGAGAAATTTGGTTCTGGTTGAAGATAAGATTGCTGAGGTAATGGCAAAAGACGAGCTGAGAAATTGGCAACCTGTTTTAACGGGGAATCATATAAAGAACCATTTCGACATTAAAGACCCACAGCATATTGGCATGATCAAAGAGGCTGTTAGGGAAGTGATTTTGGAAGGACAAATACCCAATGAATTAGACGCTGCATTGAAGATGGCGGTTGGAATCGCGGCCAAACTTGGTGTGAGTGAGAAAATCCAATAAAACGGGAATGAAATCTGAGTGAATTTCATCAAATAAATTCACGAAATTTGCAATAATATTATGTTACAGATTGCCAACATTAGAAAAAATGCCAATGAATTGGCCGAGAGATTGGCCATACGTGGTTTGGATGGACAAGCATTGATTGCTCAAGTGATTGAATTGGATGAAAGGAATCGAGCCAAAAGAACTGAGATGGAGACCTTGCAGGCCAAAGGCAATCAATTATCGTCCCAAATCAGAGATATGTATCAGTCCGGTCAAAAAGAAGCGGGCGATGCATTGAAGTTGGAATCTGCACAAATCAAAGATTCATTGAAGTCTTTGGAAACCGATGTTGAAGCAGCGGATAAAGAATTATTGCAATTGTTACTAACGATTCCGAATACGCCTTCAGTGGAAGTACCGAAGGGGAAAACACCAGAAGAAAATCAGGAAGTATTTCAGTGGGGTGCCAAGCCGGATTTATACGAAGCTGCTGTCCCACATTGGGAACTTGCTGCCAAGTACGATATCATTGATTTTGAATTGGGTGTAAAATTGACTGGCGCGGGCTTTCCTGTATACAAAGGGAAAGGTGCGATTTTTCAACGTGCTTTGATCCAATTCTTTCTCAACGAAGCAGGCAAAGCGGGGTATATGGAAGTGCAGCCACCCTTATTGGTCAATGCCGATAGTGGCTATGGAACGGGTCAATTGCCTGATAAAGAAGGTCAAATGTATCATTGCGGTGTAGATGATTTGTATTTAATCCCAACCGCCGAGGTACCCATTACAAATCTTTACAGAGACGTTATTTTGAATGAATCTCAACTCCCCATCAAAAACGCGGGTTACACACCATGTTTTAGAAGAGAAGCGGGTAGTTATGGTGCACATGTTAGGGGTTTGAACCGATTACATCAATTTGATAAAGTGGAAATTGTTCAAATCGTGAAGCCTGAAGGTTCTTACGCTGTATTGGAAGATATGCAGAATTACGTGCAAGGACTATTGCAAAAATTGGGCTTACACTACCGGGTTTTGTTGTTGTGTGGTGGAGATATGGGCTTTACCAGTGCAAAAACCTATGATATGGAAGTGTGGTCTGCGGCGCAAGAAAAATGGTTAGAATGCAGTTCGATTAGCAATTTTGAAACATTTCAAACCAACCGATTGAAATGCCGTTATCGCAACGCAGAAGGTAAAACAGAATTGGCTCATAGTTTGAATGGATCGGCCTTGGCTTTGCCGCGTATTGTGGCTGCCTTGCTTGAGAACAATCAAACAGCTGAAGGTATTAGGGTACCAGATGTTTTGGTTCCATACACAGGCTTTACAATGATCAATTGATATGACCGAAATGCCAACCTTACCGCCCTTTGATTGGGATGCCCCAACGTCATTGGGTTCGTTATTGAATGACGTCCTAACAATCCAACAATTCCCAACAGAATTGGCCAAAGTTATGGCTACAGTGACTGAAAATCAGTGGGGTTGCAGTTATAGAGAGGGTGGATGGAGCCTTCGTCAGATAATTCATCATTTGGCAGATGCACATCTAAATGCCTACGTTCGAACCAAACATATTTTAACCCAAGATCAAGATTTGATACAACCCTGGGATGAAAACGCTTGGGCAGAAACACCAGATGCAGCCTTTCATCACGAAGCGAGTTATCTGATTTTGTTGGGTTTGCACCAAAAATGGTCGCTGTTGTTATTGGAATCACTGAAAGATCCAGCTACCCATTTTGCCAAAACTTTGCTGCATCCAGAATTGGGCCGTCAAGTGAGTTTGAGTGATTTGATACGACTATATGCTTGGCATGGAGCGCACCATTTGGAGCAAATGAAATGGGCCATTTCGCTCAATCCGTAAAACCCAACGGTTTATTTGTAGTATTGAAATACTTTCCAAATTTGGAAAGGGACTTTCACAAAGTCTAACCAACCAATTTTAGAACCTTTCACATCATTCCAAGCGCGAATAGGTACCTCTAGGACTTTTTCCTGTGCTGCATTGCCATATACCTTTTTTAATCGGAGCAATATCTCCACATCAAACAACCATGATGTTTTGAAAGGTCTTTCCATGCAAATTGGAATCAATTCAGGCTTCATCAACTTGGCACCACATTGCGTATCGTGAACCTTCCAACCCAAACCTTGACTTATTAGCGTGGCAAACAATCTACCTGAATAATGTCGAAAAATGGTCCTATCAATTTTCGCCCCCAAACGTGCTACCCTTGAACCGATAATTAAATCATAACTGTCATCACCGGCAAATTGGTAAAACCACTTTACCTCTTCCAATGGTGTGGCCAAATCAGCATCCCAAAATCCCACGAAAGCCGTTGATACTATTTGCTCTCGAAACAAACTGTGGTCCCCATAGATTTCCGTTTCATTCAGAGAATTTTTCTCGGTTTCGTTTATTGAGCCATCATTCGCACCATTCGAAATGGCAGAATAGATGTAATTAAAACCTTCCCTTACAGCGTTGCTCTTGCCTTTATTTGTTTTGTACGATAGAATGAGAATTCTGTCTTTTTGTGGGGTAGATAGCGCATCGTGAAAATTGCATAAAAACCGAAATGTATCGTCGCTGCTGCCATCATTTACAAATACAAAGGCCAACGACTCATCGTCAAGCAGGGCTTGAGCAAACATGGGCTGCTGTATCCGATTCGCCTCATTGTAGCATGGTATCACCAAACACGTCTTTATCATTTCGAAATCGGATGCCAAAATACCACTGATTTTGTTGGCAACCCTAACAGAGACCCCTTCCTGAAGTTTCGGTTCCGCT
>CANHGC010000251.1 GCA_947460045.1 Bacteroidota bacterium
AAACCAGGTGCGCTACCGGCCTGCGCTACTCCCCGAGATTTCACAATACTGGGCGACCCCGACAGGATTCGAACCTGTGACCTACTGCTTAGAAGGCAGTTGCTCTATCCAGCTGAGCTACGAGGTCTTTCCGTATCGGAGGTGCAAAAGTATAAAAAAAATATCAATTTTCCGATAAGATTTGAAAATTTACAACAGTAGCCGATTTGAGGGGTTATTTCATCGGAAACACATCGCAATGTCATTTGAATCCATGATATTGCGGTAGATCTCAAAGGAAATGGGTGAACATTTGGGCAACGCTTTGCTGCTCAGAAACATCCGTAAAAAAGAGGTACACAAACATGAATTCAGCACTATTTAAATTCCGCGACATTAAAACCTATTCAAGCATTGAATGGTTGGCAAACAATACCAAAAAATATCGCACAGTTTTCGAAGAACTAGAGGTTGCCTATGTCTATTGCGAGGTGTCTTTATATAACAAACGTTTCGATGAAGATCCTTGGCAACTGAATTTGCGCATGCGCTGTATCGACGAAAAGAACAATGAAATTTGTTATTTGAATTGTGATCGCACAGTAAATCCTGAGGAGCCCGTTGTGTATGTGAGGGAAGGTTGGGGTGTGAAAACACCAGGCACGTATTGGAAATCGGGGGTGTATCGCTGGGAAGCCCTTGTGAATGATGAAGTGATTGCGAGCAAAACCTTTTACGTGCAAAATGTGGGTGTGATGCGCAACGCCACCAACCCCTATTTCAAAATCGATACCGTTAAATTGTACGAGTCTACCAGTGTAGATACCGATTTGCCCGACCGTAAGTATTACACCGTGTTCAACGCCATGAGCACCCGTTACGTTTGGATAGAGTTGAATTTCGACAACCTCACGCGCAAAACGAAAGACATCGCCGTAGAATTCCTGTTCAATTTCAGAACATCGAGTGGATACCTCAAAGGCAGCGTATCGAAAATATTTTTTGTAAAACCCGAAGACGATCAGTTCTCTGTGACCATTGGGTGGGGGAGCGACATCATCGGTACATGGTCTCGGGGCGATTATTTTGCCGAAGTAATTTTTATGGATCATATGTTGGCGCAGGTTCCATTTGAAATTGGCGATGATTACGTGGCGGCGAACGAGGAGGATTTTGTGCCGCTCACGCAAATAGAATATGTTCATTTGGATGATTTGTTGGAAGCTACTTCGGAGGGACAGTCAACGGAGGATCCGGGTGCTTCGGTGCCATCGGCGGCGGGCATTGAGAGTATCATGCATGAGTTGGATGAGCTCACTGGCTTGGATCCCATCAAGAAGAAAATTCGTGAATATTCAGATTATTTGAGGTTTGTGGCCCTTCGCAGAGAAAAAGGGTTTGAGGAGACAGATAAAATCAACCTTCACGCTGTGTTTAAAGGCAATCCCGGTACTGGTAAAACCACCGTGGCTCGCTTGCTGGGGAAGATCTACAAAGAAATGGGCCTGTTGAAAAAAGGCCATGTGGTGGAAGTGGATCGCTCAGACCTGGTGGCAGAATACATCGGACAAACTGCACCCAAAACCAAGGAAGCCATCAAAAAGGCCAAAGACGGTGTGTTGTTTATCGATGAGGCCTATGCGTTGGCACGAAAAGATGAAGACAACAAGGATTTTGGTAAAGAAGCCATTGAGATTTTGTTGAAAGAACTGTCGGATGCCACGGATATCGCGATCATCGTGGCGGGTTACCCAGAAGAAATGGAAGTGTTTTTGGAAAGCAACCCAGGCCTTAAATCAAGGTTTGTGATGCAATATGATTTCCCCGATTATACACCCCAAGAATTGGTGGTGATTGCGGAATTCGCCGCCGAAAAACGCCGTGTCCATTTCGATGAAAGCGCCAAGAAGATTTTTCAGAAATACCTTACCGATAAATATCGCAACCGCGACAAGTTTTTTGGCAATGCCCGATTGGTGAACTCCATGGTAGACGAGGCCAAAATGAATTTGGGTTTGCGTATCATGAAAACGGATCACCCAGAAAATTTGGATGCCGATACGCTATCGACCATTACAGAAATGGACATGAAGCGGATTTTTGACCTGCATGAAGGCATTTTGCCCGAGATCCCCATCGATGAGGAAATGTTGCGCGAAGCGATGCTCAAATTGCGCGGTATGATTGGTTTGGATCAGGTGAAGCACGACATTGAAGAATTGGTGAAATTGGTGCGCTTTTACAAGAGTTTGGGCAAAGACGTGAGGAAAATCTTCTCGCTACATAGCGTATTTAGTGGCAATCCCGGTACAGGTAAAACCACTGTTGCCCGCATCTTGGCCCAGATTTATAAGGCGTTGGGCATCTTGGAGCGCGGACATTTGGTGGAGTGCGACCGTCAGAGCTTGGTGGGTGGATATGTAGGTCAAACCGCCATCAAAACCTCCGAACTCATCAACAAAGCCATGGGCGGTGTGCTGTTTATCGATGAGGCTTATAGCTTGAGCGACGGTGGCGGCAATGATTTTGGTAGAGAAGCCATTGAAACGTTGCTAAAAAGAATGGAAGACAAGCGTGGTGAATTCATCGTCATTGCGGCCGGATATACCCAAAACATGGAGAAATTCATGGAGAGCAATCCCGGTTTGAAGTCGAGGTTTGATCGTGTGTTCCATTTCAAAGATTACAATGCCGACGACTTGTATACCATCGCATTGAATCAACTCAAAGACCACAGCATTATTCCAGAGCCCAAAGCATCGGATCACTTGATGAAGTACATCGATTTTATGTTTAAAACGCGTGATAAGTACTTTGGCAATGGTAGGGCGGTGCGTAAAGTGATTGAGGAGGCGATTCGCAACCAACATTTGCGCTTGAGTGAACTGCCAAAATCCAAATACACCAAAAAGGCGATTGAAACCCTCACTTATGAGGACGTGGAGGAGTTTATCACAGAGGTGAAACCCAACATGGCTTCGGGCGGTATCGGATTCAGGGTGTAGCGGTTATTCCCAACGATTGTTGCGTATGCGGCGACTGTATTCCAGCATTTGCGACTGGAGTGTAGCACGCATCCACTCAAATTGAGGTCCGTTTTGCGGCACTGGCATTGCTTTGCGCTGATTTCTGATCTGTTTGTGAAAATCCACCACTTCGCCGCGCTGGTTCAATGCCAACACATAGGGATACTGAATGATGTAATACAAGTCTTTGTCGAAGTGCGTAGAATCCCCTGGATAATTGGGGTCGAAAGCGCTTCTGCCAAAACCCAAACGCGGATGGACGTTCGATTTCCCAGTCGGCGATCCCAGCAGACTCCACACCGTGGGTAGGATATCGCACTGTGAAATGGTTTTTTGTGTGGCGAAG
>CANHGC010000252.1 GCA_947460045.1 Bacteroidota bacterium
GATCCAAAACTTACAGAAATTGAAATGGGGGAAATTTTCGTACAAAGCCGGTGTGATTATGGCGTTGAATGTGAATACCCACACAAAAAAATACATGATGGGCCAAAGCCATTCCTTCTTGGTATAACTGTAAGCCAATGCCACAAAAGCCAACCAATTGCAAGGGTTTAGGGGTAGGTCTTCGCCCCAGTTGTATTTCACATAGGCGGGGTCGGTCTCGGGTAAAAAGCTCACATATGATTTCACCACTTGCCATATCAATACATTGAAAACCAAAGCCCAAGCAAACCATTTGGTGATTTGATCTTGTTTCTCAGGGGTGGATTTTTTGGCCGATCGGGTGGCCATGATGCACAAACACATCACCAATAGAACGGCCGATATATGTTCTAAAGACCCGGTGCAAAAATCTTTATTGGGTTGAAAATAGGGATTCATGTTTCAAAAATGAAAATTCGGTCTGCAAGATATTGAATGGCAATTAAAAACAAAGCGATAAATTACAGATTACCTTTGTGCTACGAAATGTCAAGCGCAGAAGTTCAACAAATCAAGGGTGTGTTAGCACAATTGCAGCGTGGCGATTTGGTTTCCGATGAGCAATTTGATGCTTGTTTGAATGCGTTTACGAAACGACATACCGCTACGCATTACACACCTTGTGATGTGGCCCTGGAAGCCGCGCAGTTTTTGTGTGCAGAGGTGGGGCCGGGGCATCGCATTTTAGACGTGGGTTCTGGCGTGGGCAAATTCTGTTTGATGGGCGCAGCACTCATGGAGGATGTCCATTTTTTTGGCATCGAACAAAGGAGCGCGCTCTGCACAATGGCCGATGAATTGGCCGATCAATCGGGGCTCAACAACGTGAGTTTCTTGTGCGGCAATGCCATGAACATAAATTTCAAGGATTACACGGGATTTTACCTGTACAATCCGTTTTATGAACACCTAGAGCCGTTTTCCGCCATCGATGAAACCATTGATTTGGATGAAGAGTACTATCACATTTACTGCGGCTATGTGCGGAAACAACTGCAAGGCATGCCCAAAGGCACCCGCGTGGTGACCTACTTCGGCGGTGGCGAGGAAATTCCCCTCAATTACGATTTGGTGAAGCAGTTATTTCACAACGATTTGAAGTGCTGGGAGCGCAGATGATGCGTACTTCAGTCCGGAAATCTGACAACGGGTAAAGTTGCGATAATCCTTAAAAATACTGCGGGTGGTTACGGAAAAATGCAAGTGGTGTCGTTGGCCATGGTGATATTTTTGAACTCGTCATGAAAAAATATTTTATCTTGGCGTTACTATCAATGTGTTTTTCGCCCAACGTAAAAGCACAGTTTGATCGGCCTAATTCAAAAACAAAAAATGCAATCTCCCTCATCAATTGGGATAAAACTAACCGACTAAGAAGAGAACCTTATTTTGCAACGGCTGATTTCGAGAATATTTACTACAGGTATGTTGATGATACCACGATTCATCAAGGCTGGGTATATGGTGGGATGTTGACGCCCCGAACAATAGATTCAGTCTTTTTATATCGGCTCGCCGAAGGGAACAAGCCCAACCTCATTGAGAATTTTTATTGCAGTCCCGCGTGGGGTTATCATTGGGTTCAAGTACGATTTTTGGCGGATCGTTGGCGGGGGTTTGGATGGAATGCCAACACAAGGGATTGGGGTGGCTCTCAGGTGGGCGGATTTTTGATCGGTTGTACATCAACTGGGTTGTTTGTGGCTCAAGGAAAGGAATTGGCCTACATACCCTACAACCAAATCAGGAATGTGCGTCGTGGACAATCATTAGGCAATTGGATGAACTCGCGATCAGCGCAAAGATATGGTTACAATAATTCTGGTAGTGGAATAGATGATCTCATAGCAATGCCCGTATTGGGGATTTTTCATGCCCTTTCAGGTGTGAGTCCACAAAAGGTGCATCGCTTTCGTGGTGATTCTACTGGAATGGATTTTAAGGGGTGGGTGCAAGGTGCAAATGCTTGGGCAGAAAGTAGGAATGAATTGTCGGATTTTCCCAAAGCCATGCTTCAAAAAAGCCGCAGATCGTTTAAGTTAACCATCCGTGAGGCTATGCCCGAAGACAAATTGGATCAAACAGAGCAGGTCGCAGATATGATTTGGAAACACGAAATGCCTTTGAGATCTGAGGTGATTCAAACGGATGTGAATGCAAATGATGTCGTTGTGCGCAAGAACGTAGTCACTGCAATTTTTGACAAGACGCCGCAATTTTCTGATAACAAATCGGTTGGTATCCCTACCTTGGAATTAGATAAAATTGAAGCGGATAGTGCTTTGCCAGTAACCAATGAAGAAATCAGCAAGCCACAGGTGGCCGCAATAGAACTTGTTGATCCCAAGCTGGGGCAACCAACATCTTCACAACCTCCACTTTTGTTGTTTGATCAACGTAGCAATATGAAGATACGTTGGGCTTATGAGGGATACGATGCCACCAAAGTTGATCCCAAAATCATAAAAATATGCTCCCAAATTCGCAGTTCTGTTCTCAGCGATGCGCAAATCATTGTTCTAAAGAACAAACATGATATTCAATTTTTGGCCATGTATTTGATCACGAGCAATGGACTTCTTTTGAATAGGTTGGCGAAATTTACGCCGGATCAAAAGTTGATGTTGGAGAAGGTGGCTCCGATGTTTGCCGAGGAGGCTAGCGCCGAAGCGGTGTTGAATGCCCGTGATATGGCGGAAACTGATATTGTGAACCTCGGGAAACTCTTTGAGCAATTGAATCGTTAGGCTTCTTCTTTGGCACTTTTTTTCGCGGGAGGAACTGTGTTGATGTCGCTTTGATACAATTTATAGCGTCTGTGATGTTCTTTGATATATTCAAGGAACTCGTTGCCTTTTTCACTGCTTTTGTTGATTTTCCAGTATCGTCCTTTCAGTTTTGCCACAGGTAGTTGTAAAAGGAATAATAGGGGTGTTAAAATGAGGCTAAGTACTACGGTTAAAGCCAATGTGGCGAGATAGGCAACGAGTACTACAACGAACATGAGGGCCTCCCATGCATCAGCACCCATCCAGCTGGAGTTGCCAAATCTTGCGATTGCCCAGATACCGCCCAAGGCGCCGGAAAGAGAAAACCATATCCAAAAAAGTCCATTCAAAATTCTCTCTAGTTTACTTGCCAAGGTGCCGCCTTTTTTGATTTGTTGAATGTCGGTGTAGGGCACAAAAAGCACCTTGTCCCTGATGGCCGTCTGCGTTTTACCATACGGTTTTTTCGAAACCCAAAACAAGGGATCATGCGGGTTGTACAAGAAAATTCCATTTTTGTTGGCCGCAATCAA
>CANHGC010000253.1 GCA_947460045.1 Bacteroidota bacterium
ATTAAAAGAATAACTTCTTTGCCTATAGAAATGAGACATTAGAAATTCCTTCCTCCTCCAAACCCACCATTACCAGAGAATCCGCCTTGAGAGCCCATCATACCGCCAAAGCCCCATCGCCACCCTCTGCCTCCGACTCGTGGTGATAGCTTCTCACAAAATTCACTGTTTTCAACAAGGTCTTTAACCCTTTTCGAAGAATTCCATCGCCCCTACCATGCACAATTTTCAACTGTTGATGCCCCAAAGAATACCCTTCCTCCAACCAAACCAACACCTTTTGCGTAGCTTCCTCCATCCGCTGTCCACGCACATCCAAGCTAGTTTTGTAGTTCGATTGACGTTCAACCCACTGATAACCGCCCGTTTGTCCGGTCTTGTGCGATTTTCCACCCACCTTGTTTTTGGATAGCATCAATTCAGAAATCGGCACCCACATTTTTATCACCCCAAAAGCCACCCACGCCTTGTCTTTTTTCACTTCCAACACTTCCCCTTGCGCTTCTGTCACCTGACTTTTCACCAAAGCCCCTGGCACCAATTGCTTACTCGAAGCGATGGCCACAACGTCCGATTCCACCGGAACATTATTCCCCAACACTTTACTGCCTTGAGCATTCGCTTTCCCTTCCATGCCTTCTCCGCCCAACATTTTGCCTTGAACCGATTTGCCCTTTTTCGCCACACCCCCCTCAAAATTCACCGCGCCCCGAAGGCCCTCTGGCTTCCCAGCCCCCACGATGGCACCTGAATCCACGGCAGCTTTATAAGCACCCAACTTTTGTCGAGCCTTTAACGTAGCCTCCTTTTGAGCACCGTGCTCACGAATGGCCCTTATGGTATTCTCAATTTGTTGATTTGTATCTGCCAACAACTTTTTGGCTTCTTCTCTGGCGGCCGACAAATATTCTTGTCGCTTCCCCTGCAATTTGTCTTTCAACTGCTGATACGATGCGGTCAACTCCTCCAAATGTTGCAGTTTCCCATCGTATGATTTCACCTGTTGCAACAGCTGCTGATTCTGTCTTTCGAGCTCCAACATCAAATCCTCGGTTTTGCCCATTTGCTTTCCCGCCAAGGTTTTGATCCGATCGATCCAAATGCCATCGAAACCGGTTTTGCGCATCAACTCTAAAGCGAACGACGACCCCGGCTTACCCACAATCAACTGATACATGGGCTTCAATGCCGCAGCATCATAAGCCATACTGGCTTGAACTACCTCTGAATAGCCCATCCCCCATTCCCGCAATTGCGAGAAGTGGGTGGTTGCAATCACAAAAGCCCCTTGCTCCAACAATCGCTCCAACACCGCCTGGGCTATGGGTGCGCCAAAGCGAGGATCCGTGCCAGCCCCTATTTCGTCCATCCCAATCAATGCCCTATCCGAAGCATGATCCAACAAACTTTTCAAATGCTGCAAATGCGCACTAAATGTACTTAAACCCTGTTGTATGTCTTGCCCATCCCCACAATCGATGCCCAAATAATCAAAAATCCCAAATCTACTCTCTGGATCCGCAGTCACAAACAAGCCACATTGAACCATATACTGCATCAAAAGAGCCGTTTTCAACACCACCGATTTTCCACCCGCATTTGGGCCACTCACCACCATGATGCGCTGCTCATTCAATACCAACGAAAGCGGAATTGCCTCCCTCTTTTGTTGCTTCAACTCTCTTCGTAAAACCGGATGAAACGCGCGCCTCAATGTCATTTGGGGCTCCGGACTCACTTTGGGTCTCTCGGCTTTTTCCGACATACACCAATCCCATTTGGCCAATGCAAAATCCACACTCACAAGCCGCTGCATCATGTGTTCCAAGGCCATTTGATGGTGATACAATTCGGCCGTAATCAATCGCAAAATCCGCTCTCTTTCACGCCTTCGCTCTGCAAACAACTCCTTGAGGCGATTGTTCATTTCCAACATCTGCGTGGGCTCCACATACAATACCTTGCCCGTTGCCGATATGTCTTTCACGAAACCTTGTACCCTCCGTTTGAATTCTGCCACCACCGGAATCACCAAACGCTCTTCTCTCACCGTCACGTCCGTTTCTGCAGTAAAACCTTGGGCCTTCCAATCGCGAAAAATGCCCCGCATCACATTTCTCGCCTCACCCTCTAATCGCTGTATCTCCTGAGAAATTTTGGCATACTGAGGCGTTGCCCTCACCGCAATCTGTCCGAAATCATCCAAAACCCTACCAATACCGGCAATCACCGGCTTCACCGCATCTTCCAATGGCAACAAAGCCGCCAGTAAGGAGAGGTCGGTTGGACGAAGTTGCACCGTGGTTGAAAGTTTTTGGTATGCGAGCACCGTGGCCAAAATGGCCGAAAGCGCTTCTTCTTCTAGGTAGAAATTTTCTATACCTAGGTGTTGTAGGTGATCCGTTATATCGGTCCCTGAAAAATGGAGCGCACTGGGCGTAGACTCATTGAGTTGGTGAATCTGATCCAACAAATCCAGCTGCTGCACCACCGCTTCAAAGGTGGTTTCCATTTCCCACGACTCCGCCAAAGCCCATGTAGAGGGATATTTAAAGCGCGATATGATGGCTGTTCGAATTTCATCAAAACCCACCACCCTTTCAAAATCTGATGGATATTTCACCGCTTGCCCTTTCTAGCGTTCAACTCAGACATTTGCATTTGGGTAATGACTTTTTCCATCAACAAACTAAATTCTTCGGGCTGCGATTTCAAACGAAGCAACTCAGCCTTGAATTCGGCATAAGGCACTCCGTGTTTTTTGCAAACGAATTGATAATGCGAATCCCACAAAGAATCTGGCAAAACCGCATAATTATAGTGAATTTGATTTCCCGCTTCCAACAACATCACATCACACATCAAAGGGATCATCTTGGATTCGCTCAACACAGGCTTTTGGGAGCACGACACCCACAGAAGGCTCACACCCAAAAACAACATCCAACCGAATCGAAAAAATCCTTTTTTCACAGAATCACAAAATTACAACAATCCCAGCGGTAATTTCGCAGACAATTGAACGGATTGCCCCATGAACCAACACACAGCCATTGCCAACAACATCGCCAAAATCAAAGAGCAACTACCGCAACACTGTAGACTCATTGTGGTGAGCAAATACCGCAGCCTGGAGGAAATCCAAGGCGCCTACAATGCCCATCATCGCGATTTTGCAGAAAACCGGGTTCAACCCCTTTTGGAAAGGGCGGAAGCACTACCCAGCGATATCCATTGGCATTTGATTGGCCACCTACAAACCAACAAAGTGAAGTTCATCGCGCCGTTCATTGCCATGATTCATTCTGTGGACAGCATCAAATTGCTGCAAGA
>CANHGC010000254.1 GCA_947460045.1 Bacteroidota bacterium
ACTGGCCTAAATCCAACGTGGTTGTTGGAGTGGTTGCTCTGCATGAACATGATGGCCATGGGGTCTAGGTAATGAAAATCCTGAGACCAGGATCCCCCTTTAATCGCATAGTGTTGTTGCAATGCGGGCTCTTCAACCAAATAGCCTTTGAAATCAAAGACATTCACTTGCTGATAGGCGTTCTCAATCAACTGTCCGTTGGTATTAAGAATGGTCGTTTTATTGTTGAACAAATGTCCGTAAGCCGGCGTGGCTGTCCATTCGGCCACATTCCCCAAAACGTGACTAACGGCGGGGTAGGGTTTTGCGGGTGGCAGCAAGCTGGGCAAGGGCATAAGCAATGTCTCAGAAAGTTCATTTTGGATGTTTAATCCGCGCGTTGTGGTGGTTCCTTTAAATGACACGGGGACATTGTTTAACTCTTGATGTAGCAAGAATGTGAATATACCGCCGCCCATACGTGGGTTTTTTCGAAAATAGGTTCCACGAATTTTGCCTTCCGCAACCCCTTTGATCGCAGGCGCTTGAATGCTCATTTCATATAAATATAACCACTCAGCCACTGTGGGTAGTTCAGCTTTGACTTTTAGACCCTGTTTTTTCAAGGCCAATTGTAGCGATACGTATTTTGGGGATTCGTTGAGTATATGGGTGAGCCATTCGCAATAGGCCGTGGCTTGCAATTGACTTACACCCACAACGGGGTAGTTGTTGTATGTGCTGTTTTGGAAATACAAGCGGGCATATGGATTGGGAACTGCCGCACTTTCAGCTGTGGCCGCAAAGGGTATCCAAACGCTGGTGTCTGGCCTAAGCTGCAACATCGCGAAGCCCAGTTGGGTTTTGATCCATGCGCTGTCTGACAAAAACGCCTTGTATTCGCCGTTGGTTGTTTCTGTGCGATGGGCCAAGAAAGGACCACACGAAACCATTTCTTCAATGGCAAAGATGGTGTCGTATCCGGTTTGAACTTGTGATAAGAATTGGTTGAACCTCAATCCCTCTTGCGGGAAACATGGGAAATATGTTTTTTGATCTATGCCCTTGATTTTGAGTAGATCTTTTGAAGGGATCACCGATTGTTTGGCCCCTTCAGCGGCGGTAAAATAATACCTCATTAAGTATTCAGGGTGAGGCGTTTTCTGAGCGCTCAGTCCCCTGAATATCAAAAGGGTTATTGTTAAAATTAGAATGCGACTTCGCATTCAACAAAAATAGGCGATTAGTTCAAGGTCAACAACACCGCTTTGATTTGCTCAAGGTTGGGCATCTCTCCAGCATTGTCAAGGATTTCAGCATGTTGTACGATACCTTCCTTATCTACTACAAAAGCAGATCTTTTTGAAACACCTTTCATACCAAAAGCGAATGTCTCGTAAATGCTGTCATAGGCTGTGCTCACTTCTTTGTTGAAATCGCTCAACATCTGAAAATTATAACCTTGTTGGGTTTTCCAATTATCGAGGGTAAATACAGAATCCACCGAAATGGCCAATATTTCTGCGTTCAGCGCTTCGTATTCTTTCAGGTTGTCGCGCATCGAACAAAGTTCTTCGGTGCAAACGCTGGTGAATGCTTGTGGGTAGAAAAGGATCACCACATTTTTGCCGATAAATTGCGACATGCTCACTTCAGCTTTTTCGCTGTTAAACAAAGTAAATGCGGGGGCGGGGGAACCAATTTGTATGCTCATTTTTTATATGTATTTGTTATAGGGAACAAAGATAGTGGTGAAAGGATTTGCAATGTGAATGAGAAATTTCTCGGTGGATATGAAATTTACACCAATTGGGGATGCCTCTATATCGATTAGAACAAACTTGGATTGCTGTAAACCCGCTTGGTGAGTTTTAAATCTTGCAACAATGTGCTTTTGGGTCGAAGCGTAAAGAGCCATTGCTTACCAAAGCCATTGGGCACCCACATGAATTCCAATTGCCAGCAATGCAGGTTCCTAACCAATGAAAATTCGCTGGCACTGAGGGTTCTTTTTTTGAAATCATAGCCAGAATTGTATGAGATTTTCCATTCTGGTGTGATGCTTATGTCCCCGCGCAGGGTGAGGGTGTTTCTGCTCACTCTGTTGGCGGCATTCGTAATTTCTGCGCTGTAGCCCATCGCATAGGTCAAGTTCAACGACCATGGAATACTGAAATCGAAATAATTCCAAGGCTGCATTTGGATTTGACGAAGTTCCATTTCATCCGTGGCCAAGGGGTTGGTTACACTCGCGGGCATGTTTTCTTTGGATTTTTTACCACCGAACATGTCGGGCGTAATTCTTGAATTCATGTTGAAATCAATGTTCCGGTGTCGCAAAAATCCTTGGCTCTTTTGGTAGTTGAAAATGGGCAATCTTCTTCCGTTTTCATACGCGTACGGACTGTAGGAGCTGTTCACGCCCACACGTATTTGTTTGGCGATCACGGTGTTGAAGCCAAGGTTTACATCAGACCAATTGAAGCTGTCTGCCGCTATATCGTAACTGCTGCTGAGCGATAGTTGGTCGATCAGGTTGAATTTTTCGGTTTTTTCTTTGCCTGTACTGTCTTTGCTTACCACCTTTTTTCCTTGTAAGTTGTTGCCCAAAGAGAACCCCACAGAGCCTGATTGTTTCTGTCCAAATTCTGAACCGCCAAATTTCTCAAACAAGCTATAGCTGATCGATTTGTTTTGAGAGTCTAAGTACGTGGTTGCCCAGCCTTTCTTGAATCCATCAATTTCGGGGCGATACCCAAGGGTGATGCCCGGTGTGATTGTATGGCGAATGGCGCGAATCCCAAATAGTTTTAAATCGGAAAATGTACCATACATGTTGGTATTTAATTGGGCTGAAAAATTATAAGAATTTATTCTGAAAAATCCTGCCGTATCATAAACATTGACGGTTTTTGTAAGGGGGTCGTATTTTTTGATATTTCCTTTGAATAACCACTTTTCTTGATAGCTCGCAGAAGGACTGAGGTTCAACGCGCCTTTGAACAACTTTATGTTGGTACTAATGGGTATTGAGTGGCGAACGCCAGATTGAATGGTGCCAAGAACATCTTTGTACTTATCACTAAATATTAAAGTATCTTTTGTAGTTAGTGAATTGGTGAAATTTAAATTATACGATAAACGAATTTGTTCGTACCAAGTGTTGTTATTTCCATTCTTTTTTGCAAAAGGGGTAATGGAAGAAATGCCCATGTTTACGTTGGGTAATTCCAGTCTAAAATCGTGTGTTTGTACGTTTTGTGTATGCCTAGCTGATGCGGATACATTGATTTTGTTGTGGGCGAAACTTCTACCGTAATTGATACTGGA
>CANHGC010000255.1 GCA_947460045.1 Bacteroidota bacterium
ATTTCATTTGCGGATGATCCACCACAACCAGTGGGGCGCCACCTACGCCACCAACGTCGCCGAAATACCCTTTGTATGGCTTTGCAACGTCACCAAAGTGGTCTTTGGCGGCGCGCACCCCCGCGAAATCTTTGTAAAATAAACAAACAACACCGTGCTATCAATTCCACTGCAAGTCGGGCCCGAAAGGGCCTTTCTTGTACTTAAAACACTTGCTAATCCGCTGTATTATGCCGATATTGCATAGCCTTTAAGTAGCCACTTATCGTAGTTTGAGACCGTGAAAAACATCGACAAAAGCCATTTAGAAAAAGCCTTTCGCTTGTTTGAATCGGGTGATATCGACAAAATAGAAGTCGGCACCACCCAAGGATTGCAACAAATCCACCAATACTTATTCGATGGCCTATACCCATTTGCAGGCGCAATTCGAAAACACAATATTTCAAAAGGGGGATTTCGTTTCGCCACAGCCCTCTACCTGAATGAAATCCTCACCAAAATTGAGGAAATGTCAGAAAACCACTTCGAGGAAATCATCGCCAAGTATGTTGAAATGAACATCGCCCACCCATTTATGGAAGGCAATGGCCGATCGATGCGAATCTGGCTCGACATGATGCTGAAGCGCCGTTTAAAACAAGTCGTTGATTGGCAACACATCGACAAAACCCAATATCTACAAGCCATGGAACGCAGTCCGATCAACGACCTAGAACTTCGGACCATCCTTGGCGCAAACCTTACCAACGACATCAACAACCGTGAAATCATTTTCAAGGGTATTGAACAATCGTACTATTACGAAGGTTACGAAAAGGAAGATTAACACAATCACGGCTCTATCCCATTCATTGCTTGCTTTACGCCGCAAGTCATTCAAAGGCTCTGTCAACGGCTTAACGATCACTTATCTTCCTAAAAATGTAAAATTTCACACTTTTAGGTTCTTAAAAATGTAAATCAACACACTTTTCGTCGGTTAACTGAAAATTCACGCTTCCGCGCTCAAATCGTTTTCCGATGCAATAAATAGATTTGAAACAGCATACAAAGGCATCACTTGCACATCATCGTAATGGGAGAAATTTTCCAATGATAACCTCACACCCCTCTTAGACTTTTTCTCTTCCATGAACAAAAACATACTTTGCATAGCGCCTTTCGTGCCCGCTTTTACTTCTATGGGGACAATCGTCTCTTGATTTTGAATCACGTAATCTACTTCGGCTTGACTATTCTTTGCTTCTCGATGCCAGTAATACAAAGCAGATCTTTCATAGCAATCGTTTGATTTCATCAGCTCTAAACCCACAAACAATTCGGCAATATTCCCTTTATTAACGACTTCGATATCGTCTTTTAACAACAGAGAAGCCACATCCAGACCCAATATCCGTTGGTAAATTCCAGTATCAAAAATCAACAGCTTGGTCTTCTTCGGATTTGTCTCCGCCCCAATGGGAATCCCATTACTCGACGAATGGGTTACCCTGTGTACCAAACCCGCCATTTCTAGCAGATCTACCACTTGCTTAATCACCGGGCTAGTCAAAGTCGTAAAATCATTGGAGTACTTAAACTTGTTTCCAACTTGCTTTACAACACTATCAAAAACAGATTTGATGCTTGTTGGTGGTATCTGCCTTTTGTATTTTACAAAATCAGCTTGTATCGCGATAATTAAATCGTCCAGAATCCTTTGAACCTCCAATAAATCACCATTTTCGACATATGTCTGCACAACCTGCGGCATCCCTCCAATAATTAAAAATTTCTTGAAATACATCTTCAGCTTTTCATGAAAAATAGCATTTAACGGTTTGTCGGAATTTGACTGACCTATCAGACCAACCAAGGGCTTCTCATTTAAAGCTCCCAAAAATTCAACAAAAGAAAAGGGGTACATGAACAAAGATCGAACCCTTCCCACCCCAAACGAAGGCAGTTCAGACAATGCAAATTCTAACAATGAGCCCGCCGCAATGACATGCAAATTCGGTTTTCTTTCATAAAAATATCGCAACTTAGAAATAGCAGGCAAACTCGCTTGTATCTCATCGAGAAAAATCAACGTTTTTCCTTCAATGATCGGGGTTTGTGTGATAATAGCTAACTGCTCTAACAAGTCATTGATATCCGATGTATTGGCAAACAAATTTTGGTATTCTGGCTGCTCATCAAAATTGATTTCAATAAAATGATCAAACTGTTTTGACAAATTCCTTACCGCCGTAGATTTCCCCACCTGTCTAGCCCCTCTAATCAACAACGGCTTTCTTGATGACGACTTCCGCCAAGCAAGCAATTCAACGTCAACTTTTCTTTCTATATACATCGGGAATATGCCGTTTTCAGATTAACAACATGACAAAAATACAAAATCCAAACCAATAAACAGCTCATTTTTACAAAAAACAAGACCGACAAACCATATAAATTAACAAAAATCCAAACCAATAAACAGTCGAAATCAACAAAAAACAAGACCAATAAACAACTCCTACCCCGCAGTGCCGCGAATGAACTTCACAATCCCGGTCATGAAAATGGCCTGATCGTCCCACATCGATAAGTGACTGCCGTTCGGACAATACAAAAACTGACCCTTCTGCACCGCCTTCGCCTGCCACTCCATCGCCTTGGGGTCCATCGTATCAAACTTGGCGCCAATCATCAGCGTGGGCACCGAAATTTCATGCAAACGGGATTTCACATCCCACCGCGCCAACCGACCGCTGATGCCGAATTCGCTGGGGCCTTGCATCATCGTATAGATTTCGCCATTGGCGTGTTTGAAAGCACTGTCGAGGGGAGCAGGCCATTGGGCTAACCGACAAATGTGCTGCTTGTAAAAGTGGGGCATGAGCAGTTCCATGTAGCGCGGATTGCTGAAATCTTGGTTCTTTTCGATGGTTCTAACTTCGGCCAAAACCTTGGCATCCATTTGTTTGGCCAATACATCGGCGGCGTATTTCCCATATTCGGGGGCGCTGGCCATCATGTTTGAAACGATCAATCCTTTGAGGTTTTGTTGGTATTTGAGCGCGTATTCCATCGCCAAAATGCCACCCCAGGAATTGCCCAACAGGTAAAAATTGGACGCATCAGCCCCGATGGCTTTCCGCACTTGCTCTACTTCTTCCACAAATCGCTCAGTGGTCCACAAACTGGAATCCTTGGGCTGATCGCTGTAGAACGACCCCAGTTGATCGTACTGATAAAACTCAAACTGTTCTTTGATAAAAAACGGCTCGAAGCACTGCATATACTCGTGGGTCATGGCCGGACCGCCGTGCAAC
>CANHGC010000256.1 GCA_947460045.1 Bacteroidota bacterium
CACATGGTCGCCAATCCGTATCTGAGCGATGGGTTTCGTTGCATGTGGTGGAGGAGTGTGGCAGAAATCCGCGTTCCTGAAGCTCCGAGAGGGTGGCCAATGGCGATGCTACCGCCGTTGGGATTCACAATGCTTCGGTCGATTTCTAATGCGCGCATGCTGGCCAATACTTGTGAAGCAAAGGCTTCGTTTAGTTCAGCCACGCCCAAATCGCCAACGGTGATGCCGGCATTCTTGAGGGCCTTCTGTGATGCAGGTACCGGACCTATGCCCATGATGCTAGGATCCACGCCAGCGGCACCAAATCCTGCGATTCTAGCCATCGGGGTTAGGCCCAGCTGTTTTACCATTTCTTCCGATGCAAGGATACACACTGCGGCGCCATCGTTGATGCCTGAGCTGTTGCCGGCGGTGACGGTGCCTCCATCGCGGAAGGCGGGTTTTAATGAGGCCAGAACGCTCACTTCGCTGAGTCTAGGGTGTTCGTCAACCGCAAAAAGGATGGGTTCGCCTTTTCTTTGGGGAATGGCTACCGGCGCGATTTCGTTGTTGAAGTGTCCCGCCGCCTGCGCATTTTTCCAGTTTAACTGGGTTTCATAGGCGAATTGGTCTTGGTCTTCACGAGAAATATGGAATTGTTCAGCCACGTTTTCCGCGGTTTCGCCCATGGAAAAGGGATGGTGTAATTTTGATAATGCGGGGTTGGTGAAGCGCCATCCAATGGTGGTGTCATGGATGTCTGTGGTTCGCGCAAATGCCGATTCTGCTTTGGCCATCACAAATGGTGCACGGGTCATGCTCTCGGTACCACCAGCCAAAATCAAATGGGCCTGTCCGGAGGCAATAGCCATGGCTCCGTTCATGATGCTCTGCAATCCGCTGGCGCACAATCTATTCACGGTGTAGCCAGGAACACTGGTAGGGATGCCTGCGAGCAGTGAGGCCATCCTAGCCACGTTGCGGTTGTCTTCCCCGGCTTGGTTCGCCGCGCCCAAAATGACCTCGTCGATCAGGGCCGGGTCGATTTGTGGATTGCGCTGAAGGATGGCGAGAATTACGTGGGCTGCAAGGTCGTCTGGACGCACAGCGGCCAATGTTCCACCAAATTTGCCTACGGGCGTTCTCACAATGTCGATCACATAAACAGGTTGCTTCATCACTGCAAAATTCAACATTTTCGGTGATTGCTGATGCGTAAATTTTATATTTGCCAAAACGATGACTGTGAAACACCACGCCTCAATCCGTCAAATGGCCCAGCAATCGCTGGCGCTGGTAATGATGGTGCTGATTTCGGGGCTCACGTTTTTGCATGTTTTTGCGCACAAACGACAGCAGAAAGAGGTGAAACGATTCCTAGAGCGCAGCGTTGGGATGGCATTGTCAGAAGATTTGTTTTTGCCCGCCACCGCGGAATTTGAGCATCTCAAAAAAGGCGATGAAATTGTATTGGGTGGGAACAAATACGATATTTTGAAAGTAACAGCGGTGCAAGGCGGATACCGTGTGAAGGCTTTCAATGATAAAATAGAAAAAGCACTGGAAGACCAAATCGCCCAGCAATGTGAACAAGGGTCGGGTGGGAGCAGTAAAGGCAAACCCATTTGGTTCGATAAATTGCATTGGGCAGTGAGCGATGTTGGGGATGAAATAAAATCGCCCCGAATGCTTGCCGTGAATTTGGGATTGCAAGAGTCTGTGCATTTGCCGGAGCAATTGATGCCCGTATCGGTGCCACCGCCGCAAGGATGATTTTACTGGAATGCGAAAGTGATTTCGTTTTCATTGCGCTGCGTGGTCAGTGGCAAAGGGTGTTGCCTTTTGGGTAGCCCTGTTTTCTTGTTGCGCAGTTGCACGGTTCTAGTCAAGTGTTAACATCCCAATTTTATGAAAAAAATTATTTTAAATACAGTGTTACTATTCCTGATGGGCATGGTACACGCGCAGGTTGATGCGATAAAATCAGCAGATACAGTAGACATTGAATCGTTCGATGAGGTGCTCGTTTCCTCTCAGCGATTTCAGCAAAAAAGAAAAGAAACACCCAGGCAGATAGAGGTGGTGAGTGCCAAGCGATTGTCGGAATTACAACCTGCCACCTTGGGCGATGCGTTGATCAATACCGGACAGGTATTTGTTCAGAAAAGTCAGATGGGCGGCAGTTCGCCGGTTTTGCGCGGATTTGAAGCTTCTCGCGTGCTGATGGTGATAGACGGGGTTCGGATGAATAACGCCACGTATCGCGCCGGACACTTGCAAGATATCATCACCATCGATCCGTTTATATTGGATCGGATGGAGGTGAATTTTGGCGCGGGTTCTACTTTGTACGGATCGGATGCATTGGGTGGTGTGATTTATATCAAAACCAAAGATGCCACCTTGGGTAAGTTTTTCGTGAAGCCGAGCGCCACTGTGCGTTACCAATCGGCCAGTAATTCTGTGATTGGGAATGTGGGTTTGAAGGTGCAAAGCGCGAAGGTGGGGCTGTTGCTTTCTGCCACGCGAAGTCAATTTGGCGATTTGCGCAGTGGGAGTAAAAATTACTCGGATTGGGATACGTTTGGTTTTTTGCCAAGGTATGTGGGTCAGGTAAACGGTCGCGATACTGTGTTACCGAATGATGATCCACAACGGCAAAAAGGTACGGGTTACGCACAAACGGATTTGTTTGCCAAGGTTTTTACTAAAACAGGTAAAATCGAACATACTGTAAATTTCCAAAAGTCGATGTCTGATGTTATTCCTCGCTATGATCGAATGTCGGAGTTTCGAAACGGAAAGCCCGTTTATGGTCGTTGGGATTACTCGCCCCAGAATCGGGCGTACATTGCGTATATGGCGAAAGCGGGCAGCGAGAACCATCACACGCGATTGACGTTGGCTCAGCAGCGCACAGAGGTGGGTAGGGTGACGCGAAACTTTGGGTTGGAGATGGAGAGAACCCAGCGCGATGCGGTGAGGATGAGAACAGTGAATTTGGATCGACATGATCGATTGAGTGCGTCGTTTACTTTGAATTCGGGCATCGAGATGGTGTGGAATGAGGTGACATCGGTGGGAATCAATAAAAATATTTCTACGTTGGCGGAAACTGCAACAAAAGCGCGCTACAGCGATTCAGGGGCATCAACGCGGATGCATTCGGCGTTTGCCCAAGGGATTTACAAGATGGCGAAGACGGGTACGGTGATTCAAGGCGGGGTGAGGGTGTCGAAGTATTCGTTGGAGGCCTTGTTTTCGAAAGCGAATCCATGGAAGTTGCCGTATCAATCGATTTCTTTTGCCACAACCACACC
>CANHGC010000257.1 GCA_947460045.1 Bacteroidota bacterium
ATTCAAAACCTTTCAAAGACGACAATACCGCTGCTCTTACAGAATCTCTACCTTCTTGTCCTTCAGCATCAATCATATAAGTAGTCACAATTCTGAATTGACCTTTGCTACCAAAAGTTTTCACTTCGTTGCTAGACTCTTTCAAATTGTTATCCAAGGCAGTTTTCACCGCTTCTGTTTGATAGTTTTTAGCGGCATCGAATTGAATCACATAAGAATGACCTCCTTTGAAATCGATACCTGTACTGATACCCCCTTTTGAGATAAACGCCACCAAACCAGCTACAATAACAAGTGCAGATGCGATGTAATATTTTTTACGATTACCTACAAAATCAATATTGCTGTTCTTCATGAAACCCTTGTTCCAAGGAGCATCAAACTTGATTTCCAATCCTTTGTCGGCACGACGGTCTAACAACAAACGGGTGACAAACAAAGCGGTAAACATTGAACTGAAGATACCGATTACCAAGATCACGGCGAAACCGTAAGCTGGACCCGCACCGGCGAAGGTCAAAATAAAACCAGCCAATAAAGTCGTAATATTTGAATCGATGATCGCACTCAATGCATGTTTGAAACCATCGGCAATGGCCGTTTTTAATCCTTTTCCATTTTCTAACTCATCCTTGATACGCTCATAGATCAGTACGTTGGCATCTACCGCCATACCCACTGTTAAGATGATACCAGCCATACCGGGCAAGGTCAATGCAGCACCCAAACTAGCCAATACACCCATAATCAAGAATACGTTACCCAAAACCGCCACAATGGCCATCCAACCAGCACGGCTGTAGTAAAGAATCATGAACAAAATGGTGGCAATAAATCCAAACAACAAAGAGTTTAAACCGTTTGAAATAGATTCTTGTCCCAAAGATGCACCCACTTGCTCACTGGCAACAATCTTCGCAGGCGCAGGCAATTTACCCGCCTTCAACACGTTTGCCAAGTCATTGGCTTCACGGATATCGAAGTTTCCTGAAATCTGACTGTTTCCACCGCTGATCTTTTGATTCACAACAGGGGCTGAATAAACACGGTCATCCAACACTACGGCAATGTATTTACCAATGTTACGGCCCGTTACTTGAGCCCACTGGGTACCCGCTTTGGCGGTCATTTCCATGGATACTTCCAACTCACCGGTTGGAGAAGTATTCACACGGGCATCAGAAATGATGTTCTCGTCTTCAGCAGACAACGCAGCATTTTCTTCGCGATCCAATTTCAAGAAGTACACGAAAAACTCATCAGAATTCGCCGCTTCCTTACCATCCGCTTCGTAATCACGGGGCTTCGCACTGAAAGCCACTTTCGCACTTTCCATGCGCAAAACACCAGCATAACGCTCGTCTTCCAACATCTTTGTCAACATGGCGCGATCGGCTTTTTTCACCACGGCTACCGCTGATCCAGGACCATCGTTACCAAACGATTTCAAAACCTTGGCCAAAGGACTGCCATTGGCTTCGTCCTTCTTGGTATCTTTCTTTTTCGCATCAGCCACCTTTGGGCTATCCACTGCAGTTGTTGCCGCAACCGGAGCCGCCGCAGCTGCATCAGTTGCAACCACATTTGTTGCTTCAGCCGCCACGGTAGTATCAGTAGTAGTTGTATCTTTTACCTCAGCAGGTGCAATGGCCGCCATTTTACTGGCTTTATACAATGCGTTCAAAATACGTGTTCCATCTCTGCGCTGACCATCGTTGCCATACACTTCATAGAACTCCAATTTCGCGCTCTTCTCAACCAACTCTTCCATTCTGCGAGGGTTGTCAACACCGGGCAATTCAACACTGATACGACCGCCATCAATCTTTTGGATGGTAGGTTGAGTCACGTTTGATTGGTTGATACGCTTTTCGATAACCTCGTATACACGATCCACCGCACTGGTGGTTTCTGTTCTCAAATAATTCACCACTTCGGCCTCAGAACTGTTCGATTGAATAGAGCTCTTGTTGCCTTTGATGAACAAATTCGCCAAGTTTCTGCTTGGGCTGATTTTCTTAAAGTTCGATACAAACGCATCTACAAAATCGGCACCCTGATCACGAACATCCGCATTGGCGGCATCGATGGCACGATTCAATTCTTTGTCTTTGGTATCGTTCGACAAAACACGCACAACGGCGCCCTTGTCTACTTCCAAAATCACGTTCATACCACCACGCAAATCCAAACCTAAGTTCACTTCACGCTGCTTACATTCAAAGTAGGTGTAGGCGGCAAGTCCTACATTGTAAATTTCATCATTGCCCAAACTGTCGATGTATCTGCGGTAAGCTTCTTTCGAATCTCCACCCTTATCGGCAACTTTGGCGGCAAATGCCTTCGCTTCTTTTTCGAATCCTTGGGCCTTCCAAGTAAACGACAATTGGAACAAACAGGCTAACGCCAGTACAATCGAAAATCCTACAACGGTTTTATTGGTTTTCATCACTATATAAAAGTATCCAAATTATGGAATCGCGAAAATAAGGAAAAAAAACTAGTTAACAGCCTTACAATGAAATGCCCTGCAATTTTTGCAACAATAATTTCAATTCTTGCGGAGAATGGCCTTCCATGCAACGAAAATGGCCCTTCGGACAAGCATCGAAACCCAATTTAGAACAGGGATGGCAAGACAATTCCTTGGCCAACAGATGGTATACGTTTTCATTTCCATTCCCAGGTGAAAAACCCAAACCTGGATCCGTACTACCCCAAATCACCAACAATGGCTTATTGAATGATGCCGCAACATGCGTAAATCCCGTATCTCCCCCAACCACAAAACTGCTTTGAGCGATCCATCTCGATGATGTTTTCAAATCGAAAACACCCACGCCATTGATCAGTTGATCCCCAAACGCCTCCACCAATTCCGCGGCCAATGCCTTCTCGTTTGGACCACCTATCAAACACCACTGTCTTTGATCCTGCTCAAAGACCTGCTGCCAAATGGATTTGGGGATTTTCTTGGTTTCGTAAGTACCACCCAAAATGGCAACGCCATAAACATCGGGAATCTCCGCATCCCCAATCCCCGCATTACCGCTCCGAACAACCCCTTGAGCACCTTCTAAATTCTTTGAATATGCAGGAAGTCCAACCGCCCAATCTTTCATTTCAAATCGCCCACAACCCAACCGTTTCATCAATCGATGGGCCGCATTCAAATAGCGATCCTGAACGTGACTGACCTCAAAACGCGACGATTTTGTATATACAAACAACCATCGCATCAAACGTTTCTTGTTATAACCCACTGAAATGGTCAACCACAGCAGAGCCCGAACCCAAT
>CANHGC010000258.1 GCA_947460045.1 Bacteroidota bacterium
ACAAGCCTGTGAGCACCCAAATCAGTTCATTCAAATAATTGTTGGGGAATCAATGAATCCCAAAGGCCTTTTCGGCCATAAAAACTTTTACTTCTTGCAGCAAGGCTTGACTTCAGCACCACCTGCACATGCCTTCTTTGGAGCAACACCAGGAGCCGCAATGGGCGCCGCAGCGTTCGCAGAAGCATCACCATGTCCACCACACTTGTGCTCAGCAGAAGCACCTGAACAGGCCGCTTTCGGAGCAACAGTAGCTGGAGCCGATACAGAAGCAGAAGCCGCTGAACCTTCTTTCTTGCAACAAGCTTTCACTTCGCCATTCGAAGCACCGGCTTTGCTACAACCCGCTGCCGAACCTTCTTTCTTGCAACAAGCCTTCGTTGGAGCAACCGCCGTAGCAGGAGCAACTTGAGCCACTTCAATTGCAGGGGTATTTTCTGCAGTTTGACCCGCAGTTTGAGCCTGAGAAACAACCGCAAAACCTGCGATCAACAATCCAAAAGCAATGATTTTTTTCATATGTTTTTTCTATTTAAACAAATATAACGACAAATTTCGGTAATTACCACTTCGCGATAATGGTTTCTCCACCCACTGTTTTCTGATTCAAATCAACCAAAATCTCGGTATCCAAGGGCAAATACAAATCAATCCTTGAACCAAATTTGATAAATCCATACTCATCACCACGGTTCAATGCAACGCCCGGTTTTACATAACAAACAATTCTCCGCGCCAACGCGCCAGCAATCTGCCTGAACAAAACCTGCTTCCCATTTTCTTCCATGACCACAGTGGTCCTCTCGTTCTCCGTGCTACTCTTTGGGTGCCATGCCACCAAATACTTCCCTTTGAAATACTTGTAATACAACACCTTCCCAGTAACAGGCGCACGATTTACGTGAACGTTTACAGGCGACATAAATATACTTACCTGCTTTCGCTTATCCTTGAAATATTCGGGTTCTTCAACCTCTTCAATGACCACCACTTTGCCATCGGCTGGGGCGATAATCAACCCTTCACCCTGCGGTGTATTTCTAGATGGGTTCCGAAAAAACTGAACCACCAACACAAAAAACACCAACGACATCCCCAAGAAAATCTGAGAAATCAATCCCTCTCCTGCCAGCGCTTGAACACCATAGTTCAAACCCAACAGCACCAAGGTGGTAACAAAAATGATGGTAAACCCTTCTCTGTGTAATCTCATTTTAGAAAGAGCCCCTCAACTTCAATGTACTCGCAACCTTATCCAAAGCAACGATATAGGCCGCAATACGCATGTTTACATTATACTTTTCAGCCGTAGCATACACATTATCAAACGCTTGCTTCATCGCACGATCCGCACGACGGTTCACACGCTCTTCTGTCCAATAGTAACCCAAACGGTTCTGAACCCACTCAAAGTACGATACAGTTACACCGCCCGCATTGGCCAAAATATCAGGAACCACCAAAATGCCTTTGTCGTTCAAAATTGAATCCGCCTCAGCAGTTGTAGGTCCGTTTGCACCTTCTACGATCATTTTCGCTTTGATTCTCGCAGCATTTTCTGGCGTGATTTGATCTTCCATCGCTGCTGGAACCAAAATATCGCAAGGCAATTCCAACAATTCACCATTGGTCACTGGACTTCCGCCCGTGTAACCTTCCAAACTGCGAGTGCTGCTGTTGGCAACATACGCAATGGCCTCGGCTACATCAATGCCTTCTGGGTTGTAATAACCACCAGACACATCAGAAATCGCTACGATTTTCACACCCAACTGGGCGATCAATTTGGCAGAAATACTTCCAACGTTGCCAAATCCTTGCACTACACAAGTTGTGTTGGTTGGGTTCAAGCCCAATTTGGCCATCGCACTGCGAGTGCTCACCATTACACCTCTTCCAGTTGCTTCTACACGACCTAAGCTACCACCCAAAACCAAAGGCTTTCCGGTAACTACAGCGTAAGAATTATGTCCGGTTATTTTACTAAACTCATCTACGATCCAAGCCATTTCTTGGGCACTGGTACCCATATCCGGCGCTGGAATGTCCTTATCCGGACCAAACACGTTGCGCATGGCCAAAGTATACCCACGCGTCAATCGCTCCAATTCACCCTTACTCATGCTGCGAGGATCACACTTGATACCACCTTTAGCACCACCGTAAGGCACATTCACCACTGCACATTTCCATGTCATCCATGCCGCCAATGCCTTCACTTCATCCAAATGAACATCCATGCTATAACGAATTCCACCCTTTGAAGGACCCAAATGCACACTGTGAACTACGCGATACGCCTCAAACACACGGATAGTACCATCATCCATCGTAACTGGAATGTTGGCCGCCACCACCTTGTCTGGCACACGCAATACGTTTGCAAATTGATCGTCCAATCCTAATTTCTCTTTCGCCTCATCGAAGCGTCTCTGCATGCTCTCAAGCGGATTGTATCTTGGAGTTCCACCATTGTTAGGGGTTGACATAATATATTATTTTTATGTGAATGTGTGGCAAAAATAGGATTTATCGGTGTAGTTCACTCAACACACCCGCCGATTGTTCCAAATAGTATACAAGAAGTGCCTATTTTTTGGCGAAATATCTCCGCACGAACCTCAACATTACAAATGCGTTAGCCCTACATTTCAAAATGTGCTTAACCTGTCGATAATTCAAAAACAACAGAACCAAAAAGGCCAAATTGACCGACATAAATTTCCCGAAAGTTGAGATCATTCTCACAAAGAGACCTCTAGGAATCGCACCCGTATCATGAAAGTCTGTCATTGACATCAATCCATCCGCCCCGAACCAAAAAATCACCAACACCACAACAGCAGAGCCATAGCTAATGATCAAATCCTTGAAACGATTTTGCGCATGCAAATAATGTCCGATCGGTGCTGCAATTCCCAAAAAGATCACGGCGGGTGAAATCAAAAACAAGGTTTCTTTCAGCCCCGAAAACGTCTCCCCGAAAACGAAAATATAGAGCGAATTCGGAACAATCATCGCCACCAGGACGGCGAGCAGGGTTCCCGCTGCAGAAATCAAAACATACCTGGAAAGCAACTTGTGAAATTTCCGTTCACCCAAACCAAACTCAGACATATTGCGAGAATTCCCATCGCCACCTACAGTGCCATACCACACCAACATTCTTGAATGCAGTATCGTGCCGTAAGAATTGCCAAAAATCCAAATGGTATCGGCAATCAATAAGGCATTTGCCAGCAATCCCGCTTGTGAATTTCCAAATTGCGCCGCCATCCACCACAACGGCAATCGATA
>CANHGC010000259.1 GCA_947460045.1 Bacteroidota bacterium
CAACAAATATCGGTCGCCATCTTTTACGAAACTCGCAAAAGGCGCCGGAGCAGTTGCATTTAATGCCAAAAATGCTTGATAAGGGTTGATCTCTGATTGAGCAGTAAAGGCGATGCAGTGATTCATTTCATAAAAATCCCCATCCACGATGTGTTTCTTGATCACTTCGATGTTCTCCAAGTACTGGGATTGAGTGGTTTTTGCTTGCCACTTCACAGCTGCCAAATCGTTTCCAGCCAATTCCCCAACCTTAGTCAATGTATCCGCGTTTCCTGTCCGCTCAGCAGTGGCCATGGCTTCCAACAGCGCTGAAGTCCCCTGCAATTCTCCACTTCTACCAACCAACACCCACTCCTTGGGTTGAACGAAACATACATCATCAAATTCACCCAATCGCGGCGCGGGGCTTTTCAAAATGGGCTCGATAAAATTCTTGTAATCGTAAGACACATACCCCAACAAAGGAACCGGAGAATGCAAATCCACCAAAGACAAATCCGAAAATCGCTCCTCAACCCCAAATCCAGCCAAACAATCTACCTCACCGTACGGATCCGAGAACCCATTGCTCAATAAAATACACGCAAATTCAGAATTCTTCGCTTTTTCAAGCAAACATTCGAGTAGGTATGTATTTTTATTCAACTGCATATCAATCAATTACTACAAAATAAATCCATCGTCCACTTCTGCGCCAGCAACCCCATCGCCCTGATAAAAATTCACAATGATCTTGGCTTTGGCCACCCCCACCACTCCCGAAAGGGTCTCCACACTGGCCTCCTTCACCCGAGTCACACTCTTAAAATGCTTCAGCAGCACACGCGCCGTTTCATCCCCCACACCCGGAACTTCAGTGAGCGCCGTTCGCAATGTGCCTTTATCGCGCCTACTTCTGTGATGCGTAATACCAAAACGGTGTGCCTCATCGCGCATGTGTTGAATCACTTTCAACGTTTCCGACTTCTTATCGATATACATCGGCAGAGGATCGCCCGGATAATAAATTTCTTCCAAACGCTTGGCGATACCCACCACGGCCAATTTGCCATACACACCGATGGCTTTGAGTGCTTCCACGGCGGCGCTAAGCTGTCCTTTACCCCCATCAACCACGATAAGCTGTGGCAAAGGCTTTTCCTCCTCCAACAATCGGGTATACCTGCGGGTGAGTGCCTCTTTCATTGTGGCGAAATCATCTGGCCCTTCCACAGTGCGCACGTTAAAATGTCGGTACTCGTTCTTCGCGGGCTTGCCATTTTTAAACACCACACAAGCACTCACTGGATAGGTTCCTTGAAAATTCGAGTTATCAAAACACTCAATGTGCTTGGGCATTTCACTCAACCGCAAATCTTTTTTCATCTGCTCCATGAGTCGATCCACCCGCAATTCGGGATTCAATTTTTCATATTGCGACAGTTTCTCTTGCTTGTAAAGCAGCGTATTTTTCATACTCAACTCCAGCAAACGTCGTTTATCGCCCATTTTCGGCACGGTAACCCCCACGCCATCTATCTCCAAATCGAGGGGTTGACTCAGTACGATTTCTTTGCAATTGTCGCCATACTGCGCCCGCATCTCAGCCACGGCAGACTCGAGCAATTGGGCATCGGGCTCATCCAATTTTTTGCGTATCTCCACGTTCCTGCTAACCACTATCAACCCTTGGCTCACCCGCAAGAAATTCACGAATGCCACCTTTTCGGTGCTGCTGATGGAATACACCTCCAAATCACCCAAAGTAGTACTCACAACGGTGCTTTTCGATTGATATCGCTCCAAAGAATCCAGCTTCTCTTTGTAATCCTGAGCCTCCTCGAACTGTAACTGCCCAGCCGCATTGAGCATCAGTCCTTTCAGATGCTGTTTCACTTCGCCCAGATGTCCTTTCAACAAATACTTGATGTGCGCGATGTCTTCGTTGTAGGCCGATTCGGATTGATGGCCTTCGCACGGGCCCAGGCAATTGCCGAGTTGGTATTCCATACAAATTTTGTGTTTTCCCGCGGCGATGCTGGCTGGCGACATCACCAAATTGCAATTTCGGGTGGGATACAATTTTTTAACCAAATCCAGTACCGTGTGCATGATTTTCACGTTGGCGTAAGGACCGAAATACTCAGAGCCATCGCGCACCGGATTCCGGGTTGGAAATACCCTGGGAAAGCGCTCGGCTGTAACCCGAATATACGGATAGGTTTTATCGTCTTTGAGGGAGATGTTGTACCGCGGTTGAAACTCCTTGATCAAACTGTTCTCCAACAAAAGTGCATCCATTTCCGTATCTACAACCGTGTACTCCAAATATTGAATTTTACTCACCAAAATGGCGGTTTTCCGGTTTTCGTGGTGCTGTTTTGAGAAATAACTGCTCACCCGCTTTTTGAGATCCTTGGCTTTACCTACATAGATAATCACCGAAGCCGCATCGAAATACTTGTACACCCCAGGTTTATTGGGGAGCGATTTCAATACATCTTTTAAGTGCGCGGGTTGCATTGCACAAAATTAGGGCGGAATGAACTACCCGTGGTAACCAATTTCAACATGTTTCGCTACTACGGGCTCCCCAAAGAAAAGGGATGCGTGTTGCTCAAACGTGAACGCATCATCGGTAGTCACAAATTCACGCGAACCGGCGCGCCGAAGGCGCGCCTCCATCTCTGGATGACGAACCAAATAATCCCCCAATCGCTCCGCAACTATCCCACCCTGTGTAACCAAGGCAACCCCTTCGGGCAAAAACTTCTCAATTGTACCCCGCAACAATGGATAATGTGTACATGCCAACAACAACGTATCAATGGCCCCGTTCCTTTTCATGATCCGGTCCATGTGCTGCTTCACGAAAAAATCGGCACCCTCCCCCTCCAACTGATTGTGCTCCACCAAATACACCCACATCGGACAAGCCTCCTGCTCTACCACCAATTCTGGGTAAAATTTGGCAATCTCCAATGGGTACGACCCCGATTTTACGGTACCCTCAGTGCCCAATACCCCCACAACACCGCTTTGCGTGTAATTGCCAATCTGTTCTGTGGTTGGACGAATTACACCCAACACCCGTTTGTGATCGCCGCGTTTGGGTAAATCTACCTGTTGAATCTGACGCAAAGCCTTGGCCGAAGCCGTATTACAAGCCAAAATTACCAATTCACAACCCGAATCAAACAACCAATTCACACACTCCAACGTGTAGTGATACACCGTTTCAAAAGACCGATTGCCGTATGGCGCACGCGCGTTATCGCCCAAATACAAATAATCATACCCCGGCAAAGCATCCA
>CANHGC010000260.1 GCA_947460045.1 Bacteroidota bacterium
AGCAGATCCAAATAACCCATATTGCCGCATTTTCCATCTTTACAACCCGATGGGCGGTTTTTGTAACCGAAATCTATGCCTTCAACAAAAACGATGGGTTTTTTAAGGCAGTTGTTTACGCCGTTGGGACCGTTGCCATAGTGGATGGTGACTTTTGCCCCTGTGGGTACTAGGGCGTTGTTTTCATTGGATACATAGGTTTTTACCTCGAATTGGTCGATTGGTAATCCTTCGGTAATGGTTTGCCATTCTGGTTTGAGGTTGTTTGCAAATAGTTTGAATTTGGTTACCAAGCGCGATGTTGTGGTGCTTCCCAACATCACTTGTATCCCGGGGTTGTGGTAGAACCTGGCATTGTTTGTATCAGCTTCTAGGTACAAGTGACATACGTTAATACCAGAAATAATTCCTTGTATGTGTGTGGGTTGGTTGATGTTGAGTTTGTTATTATGGCCGTTGATATCGATGCCAATGTTCACGTTTGATTCGATCTTTCTATGACTAATGATAAATCGTTGGTCTAGTATGAGGGAATTCACATTGAATGGAATATTTGCGAAGAAGGGAATGAAGTAAAAAACGTCTTCTTGTGTGACGTCTGAATTGCTCCAGGGTCCAACTTTCTTGATGCAATTGCTATCTGTATCATAGGTGTAGGCTTGCTTCAACCAGAAGGAATCGGATAGTTTATTGAAATGATGATCGACCAATAGCAAGGGTAAAACGCCATTTTCTAGGTGTTGGTAGGCCCAATTTACGAGGCTATCCCACCGTGGGATGTTGGATTGTTTTGCCATTGCGCTGTAGCGCATGATTCGGGTGAGTTCCTCTGCAATTTCTAAATTGCCGTATTCTGTTGTATGTCCTCCTCGATAAAGGGATGGATCAATTTGAGGCGCCGATAAATCAATCAAATTTGGCTGCGGAGATTGTTCAATTTTCAGACCAGAGAAAAACTTTTGGTGGTCTTGAATATAGGTTTGTGCATTCGCCGCCGTGCAAAGGCCCATGGCACTGATCAAGGTAAGTAATAACTTTTTCATGCAAACGCCCTCCAATGATTAGCTGGGAATACAAATCCTAGGTTGGTTTCATAAATGGAGATGCGCCAAAGGCTGTGGCGGGAAATCTCGTTGAATTTGGATGTTGGCATTGTTGGTGCTTCGATTGGCAAAGCCAATGGGCTCAACGGCGTTCTGTTGAACCTGTGATGTTGTTTGTACATGTTGTTTTCCATATTTCATATCGTTAAAACTGCCATACAAAGTTGATTTCACGATCATAATCATGCTCGTTGTTTATCGCCAAACCGAGGCCCCCCAAAAAATATTTTTTGCATTTTTCGCAAATTCTTTGGGTGATAAGGGCAAAAAAGTTGTGTTAGTGCAAAACCTTAAGAAAAACAGTTATGCGTATGATTCAAACATTTACTCAGTTATTACATCAGAAGACCAAACAAAAGGGTATGAAAACCGCCACAATCGTTGCCGACGTATTGTGTATTTCGCAAGATGCAGCGTACAGAAGAATTAGAAATCCGGAATCGTTTCGTGCCGATGAATTGATGAAATTGGCGAAGGAATTTGAAATTGATTTGAATACAATGATTCACATGGGAAAAAATTGGTTTCAAGGCGAATTTCGGTTAATCAATAAGCAGTATACCACACATGATTACTATGGAGATATTAATGGATACTTGGAAAAGGCCATCGAACGTCCAAACAGCATGATCACCTATGGCGCACAGGAAATACCGTTGTTTTATCGATTCTGGTTTCCAGCGTTGGCGGCATTTAAAGCATTTGTGTGGCAGCGTGATTTTTTGAATGACATTTCATTGCGAACCCAACCATTTCGCGCATCGCTGATGCCATTGGAACGGAACTTTGAAAAACTGAGCGACAATTATTTGCAGGTAGCGAGCGAGGAAATTTGGTGTCCCGAGACCCTGTTTTCTACATTATATCAAATACATCATTACAGGGAGTGCGGCTTATTTGCCAATGAGAATGAGTTTCGGGCGGTGATGGACGAGTACGATTTTTTGGTGGATCACATTGTGGCACAGGCCGAGCGCGGCAAAAAGCTCCATCCTTATTTACCCCATGTGGTTGGTGCTGATTATCACTTGTATTTTTCACCGTTGGTAAGTGCGGATAACACGTTTATTATCAAAACAATAAGAGACAATATTGCTTTTGTAAATTCTCAAAAAAATGGTGTGTTGATTAGCGACTGTGAGCATTGGGTGAACACATCGAGCAGTTGGTTGGAGACCTGCAAGAACAATGGCACTTTGCTGAGTGTAACCGGAGCTGGGCCGCGGAATAAGTACTTTCGATTGGAATATATGGCCAAGAAAAGGGTACTTGGTTTGAATATGGACTGACGATTGTAAAATTGTTAAACGAAAAAGGATGGGTTTGCGATTGATTTCGTAAACCTATCTTTGCTTTATGACGGCAGGGAAATTGTATTTGGTACCAACGCCCATTGGGAATTTGGGCGACATGACATACCGCGCGGTGGAGGTTTTGAATTCCGTATCCAAAATATTGGCCGAGGACACGAGAACCACGCGGGTTTTGTTGAATCATTATCAAATCAATACGCGTTTGGAGAGTTTTCACATGCACAACGAGCACGGAAAATTGAAGTTTGTGATTGATGAATTGAAATCTGGATTGAGTATTGCTCAGGTGAGTGATGCGGGTACTCCAGGTATTTCAGACCCTGGATTTTTGTTGGCAAGGGCTTGCAGCGAACAGGGGATAGACATTGAAGTTTTGCCAGGTGCCACGGCGTTTGTTCCTGCTCTTGTGAAAAGTGGTTTTGCCTTGCATCAGTTTCGGTTCGAAGGGTTTTTGCCACAGAAGAAGGGCCGACAGACGAGAATTTTGGCATTGGCGGCGAATCCAGATACAACGGCATTTTATGAAAGTCCGCACAAGATTTTGAAGACCTTGGAGCAATTGAATGAGGCGTGTTTGCCGGGTCGAAGGGTGAGTGTATCGAGGGAGATTAGCAAGAAGTTTGAGCAAACGGTGACCGCTACAATTGCTGAGGTTTTGATGCATTTCAAACAGCATCCACCCAAGGGAGAATTTGTAGTGGTATTGGAGGGTTGCAACGCCAAGGTTGGAGATGATTTGTTGGAGGACGACGAAAATTGAGCCGCAATGGGGTGCGTAATAGAAGGGCCGTTGATGGTTTAATGGTACAGAATTGATTTAAACAGAAATACTCGGAGCGAAGCATGACTAAAAATGAGAATATGGGC
>CANHGC010000261.1 GCA_947460045.1 Bacteroidota bacterium
CCCTCACCGCGGTAAAGGTTTCTCCCATGGCCGGCGCATGAACCACCCCCAACTGGGTGTCGCCCGAATCCCACAAAGCAACACTCACCGCAAAAACCGGCAAGCCATGCAAAAAATTGGTGGTCCCATCCAAAGGATCAATGATCCAAGTGGGCTGGTCTGTTAAAACAGAATCTGGATTGAACTCCTCACCAATGAAACAAGACCCCGGCAAAATGGCCAGCAAACCATCCATCAACCGCTGCTCCGATTCTTTGTCAACAAAACTCACCAACTGATTGAGGCCCTTATCGGCGATGTCCTGCGACTTCACCGTTTGCCAATGTTGCATTTGAAATGCACCCACCTCTTTACAGAGCGATTCTACCTCACCCAACCATTCAGTGAGCTGCAACAAACCCAAAGCGCTGGTCATCGATTAACAATGTTCGGCAAACGCACCCTTGAGGTTATCAGCAACCATATCGGCCGTTCTACCCTCAATCATGTGACGCTCAACCATATGAACCACTTCGCCCCCTTTGAACAAAGCCACAGCAGGCGATGACGGTGGGTAAGGCAACATATACTCACGAATTTTCGCCACAGCATCAACGTCCTGACCTGCGAATACCGTAACCATCTTTGCCGGTTTTTTATCGCCCGACAACGATTTCAACACTCCCGGACGGGCCGAACCCGCTGCGCAACCGCACACAGAATTCACCATCACCAAAGTGGTGTCGTTGTTGCCCTCCATGAAAGCAACCACATCATCCGCCGATTTCAATTCAGTAAAACCTCCGTTTGTTAATTCAGCACGCATCGGTGCTACAAGCATTTCTGGGTATGGCATAATTGTAGATTTTTAAATTTTTACAAAGATACAAAATTCATAGAGTGCAACCATTCTCGTTTACTGCGTCTTACTTTTACCTTTGCGATGCAAATCGTCCAAAATTGCATTACATTTCGTACAAATTCATAGACAACAAAACAACCAATAAAATTGTCAGTATACTGATTTTCAATACTATGCCAAAAAACTTCGCCAAAATCAAAGCACACATCTTTGCCCTCGTGGCGGCTTTTACCCTATTTTTCGCCCCAGCCATCGCTTCCCATTACACCTTTGGCGGCGAAATGTGGGCCTCGTCGATTGGTAACAACAAATACGAACTCACCCACAAAATCTATAAGCAATGCGGTGGAATAAAGGCCCTGGATTCGGTTTTTATCGATGCCTACGCAGGTAGCAGCGCATCTTGCGGCACCGTAAAATTCAAAGCAGGCATCGTGTCCACCCGCTATATCGGCACCAAATGCTCTACATCCAACGATTGTGCTGGAGGTGTTCCTCTCAACGAAACCATTTATAAATGCACCGTTGATCTCAGCAGCCCCGCATTTTCCAAATTGCTCACAGGTACTTCCTGCAAAACCCTCACATTCTGCGCCTATGGATATTGGATGTCGAACACCACCACGTGCAAAGACCAAGATGCCTATTTCACCACAACACTGTACCTAAACAACTTGGCCAATTGCAACTCAACCACCAACAAAGCGCCCGCCATGATGTTTGATCCGGTGCGAAACTTCCAAATCGATCGTACCGCTGTGTTCACTCAAGCCTTGGTAGACACAACCGAGAAAGACATTTTACGATATCAACTGGCACCAACCCATATTTCTTACCCCTACAACAACAAAACCTGTTCAAATACACCCACCGGCGATTACCGCCACCCGTTCACCCCAACCTGTGTGGGAAGCCTCACCTGTGCCCCCAACACCAAAACCAATCCTGTGCGAGGCACCTATTTCGATACCATCGATGGCACCCTCATCTTCTGTCCAACCGTTGCCAGCGAAATCGGCATCATCGGCACCAGAGTCTACGAATACCGCATCAACAAAAATGGCGCCTACACCCTCATCGCCATGCATACAAGAGAAATTGGTGGCTTTGTCATCGATCTGAAAGGCAAAAACGAAACCCCTAGAGCCATCACCGCAAACAGCGTCATTAAAATTTGTGTAGGCAACACCGTGAGCCAAAAATTTACGGATTTCGACGATATAGTAGCCCCTTCTCAATCCACCGCCGATAGCCTAATTTTCATAAAACCACCCAACTTTCGCGGCGCTTCCATCAAAGCGTATAGCTCTTCAAAAACCAAACTGGCCTTTGAATTCAATTGGAAACCCACCATCAACGACACCTTCGCCGATGGATATGTGTTCCCCGTGAAAGTGATCGATCAAAACTGCAATCCCCCCATGGCATCCACTTGCAACCTCATCGTAAAGGTATATCCAACCCCATCTGGCAGTCCAGAAGTGAATTATAAAGGCTGCAACAAACTCGCCATCAATATCAAAAACTTCAATGGCGGTTCTGCACGCAAAGTGAGCTGGCAAGTCATCGACTCATCAGGGAAAACGCTCGGCACAAGCAACAAAGTATCTGATAGCATCAGCCTAAACGGCACAGGCAAATACAAAATACTGGCTTTGATGTCGAACGAAGGCGGCTGTTTCAAATATTGGGACACCACCATCAGCATCATCGACACCGTAATCAACTTCTCCTTGGGAAACAAAAAACCCATCGCCGATACATTGAATTGCCCAAAGAGCAGCTTATTCATTGAACCCACCATAATCTCCGCACGCAAAGGATCGCTGCAGTTTCAATGGTTTGGACTGCCACAGAATTTGGCCTACCTCGGCACCGAGCCGCGCAGCATTCCATTAACCGGCCTAACAAAGATTGGCACCAACAAAGGCATAACCTTCGCCACTAAAAGAGACACCTCGGCATTGCTGCTAATCACAGACGCCAAAGGCTGTTTTGAAGTGCAACAACTCAACATTCACCAAGTTTTTAGCGATGATATTCAATGGAAAACCACCCCGCTTGCGCCCATTTGCACTTCCGATCCCCCATTGAAATTGATCGATCCCACTACAAAAGACATGCTCGACGGCGGACCGCTTACCGGCATTCGCTGTCTCAATGGCAAATACCTCGATAGCCTGGGCCCCAATTACTACAAACTTCGCGCACCATCGGCCATAAAAGGCATCGACAAAATCACGCTAGATTTGGTTGCTTCGTTCGATACCCTGGGCTGTGTGAGTCGAGATACCAATACCATCGATGTGATCTTTAGGCCACAGTTCGATTTGTTTTCTACCAAAACCATTTGTAGCGGCGATTCTGCGTTCTTCCCAGAAGATGCGGTAGAAAAACCCGCCAAAAATGCCCTTCCATACGAATGGAAAATCATTGGCA
>CANHGC010000262.1 GCA_947460045.1 Bacteroidota bacterium
ACCCACGCCGATGCACAATACTATTTCAACGCCCCAAACGCATCGGCCTATAACCCCATCAACAACCGCTACCTCATCACCAACCAAGGCAGTGGCGAAGTCCTTCAAATCGATCGCGCCGGCAACAAAACCCTGTTCGCCAAAAACCTCATATCGCCCCGAAACATCGCCTTCCACAAACTCCCCATCGGATACGCCGTGCTCGTGCTCGACTCCAACCGCATGGTCATTTACGATACCTCCGGCAACCTCATCGGCACCGAAACCGTCAGCGGCATCCAACAAATTCAAGACTGCGCCTACGACTCCATCGCCCAGGTCCTCTATACCACCGACCGCCTCCGTGGCTGCATCTACAAAACCACCTTCGCCACCGCATCGCCCCATACCCCACATACCACCGTTTGGGTCAGCAACCTCACCAAACCCTCCGCCATCATTTGGCAAAAGAGCAAAAACCGACTCCTCCTCGTTCAAGATACCACCAACACCAAACTCCTGTCCGTTTCCATCAGCGATTCCAGCGTGCAAACCCTTCGATCGCTCAACATCAACCATGCGATGGGACTGGCCGAAGACGCCCAAGGCAACCTCTACATTGCTTCAGTGGGCGACAAATACATTTACCAACTCAACAAATACTACAGCGGCAACCCCAAAGCGCTACTCAGCGAACCCAAACCAGGCGATATCACCATCGTCAGCGAACGCAACGAATGGGTCTACACCTGCATCATCTGCGGCAAAGTGTTTGTGGCCGATATCCACCTATTTGGCCCCGATAGTGAAATTGTGGGCTGCGCCGGCGACAGCGTTACCACCTATAAAAACCCCTTCATCAAAAACATCGGCACCTTCGAAAACGGCAATGAATTCATCCTCGAACTGAGCGATGACAAAGGCAATTTCGACAAAGGCAACACATTAAACCGCGTTCAAGACACCCTCATCCCCCGCGAAATACAGGGGATTCTGCCCAAAAACATCTCCGCCGGCATGGGCTATCGCATCCGATGGAGCAGCACCAAACCCAAAATCACGGGCTACCTCCAATTGACCCAAATTCTTGAAGCGCCCACCTTGCTGCTGTCTGATAAGGGTTCTGTTCGATACGATTGCGATGGCCTCGGCATACGCTTGAAAGCGCAGGATTCCGCCATACTCACCGATTACACCTGGCGTGTGAATGGCGCGGTAATCACCGATTCAACCCAGTTTCTCACGGTCAAGGGCCAAAGCCAAAACACCCAGTTTGTGCACCTCGAAGCCAAACAATCGGCCAACGGTTGCACCGCCCATGATTCGGTGAAAATCATCTATGCCGCATCGCCCCAGGTGCCCCAACAACTCCCCAACATCGGCGTTTGTGCAAGTGATTCTGTCATTTTTGGCGATACTTTTACCAACAACACCCATCAATACAACTGGAAAAATGACAAAGGTTGGAAGAGCCAACGCATGAAGCCGCACTACAAAGCGCTGCAAACAGATACATTTCATTGCACGATTACCTCCACCCAAGGATGTGTGTCGACCACCGCTCAAATATTAACCGTTACTCAATACGATTCCATTCGATGGGTCACCCAATCCGATACACTGCTGGAAGTCACCTCGCAGCAAAAGGATACGCTGTATTGGTATCACAATGGCAAACTCATTCGCGCCGATAAGCAGAACCAATTGTCAAACCCCGATACCGGATGGTACAATGTATGCACTGGCGTTAAAAAACGCATGGGCCAAGTGGGTTGCATTCAGTGTGTAGAAGGCCATTACGTAGCACCCAAATTGGTTTCCACGCACAAGTTTGGTCCATCAATCCTGCGCATTTACCCCAACCCAGCTTCAGATGTCCTTCATTTAAACGCGCCAAACCATACCCACTGGCAGCTGTATTCTCCCAAAGGGGAAGCCCTCGCCCAAGGAACAGGAAATCTCATTCATACGCACACGCTAAGTCCCGGTTGCTATTCAATAAAAGTCCAAAATGCAACACCAATGCGGTTTTGTATCGCTCGGTAGGTTAACAACAATTTGATATATTTGCTATATGTTATCGATGAAAAAACTCATTTTCTCCCTCTTCATTTGCCTTTTGATCAATGCCAGCAGTGCGCAAAAAATCCTTTTCGTGAATGACAATGATGACATTGTTGCCAATAGCGACACCCTTATCAATTCACTGGGCCGCAGCAAATACAAAACATTTGACCACTATAACATCGCCGATTCTGCAGGTATCATCCCCTCCGCCGCATTGATGATAAAGTACGATGTAGTAATTTGGTATTCATCTACCGATGGTGTGGGGCTTCGTTTTTGGAAAGATAGTTCAGCCATCAATCCCAACATCAAAGCCTTCGTAGATGCAGGGAAATCACTCTGGATAATTGGTCAAGATGTATTGTACGACGCCTATGGCAAGGCCCCTTTGGCATTTAAACCCGGAGATTTCACACATGATTACATGGGGATTTTGGCTTATGAAAACCAATCCAAATCCGATGATGGTGATTTGGGAGTGGCGCAACTGGATCGCAGTGCGAGTGCACCAACTAATTTTGCTACCAAACTCGATTGGATCTTTTCAACCCTTTGGTATGTAGATGGTTGCACTTTGAGAAATGGCGTTGAAAGCATCTATAAAATGGGACCTTCTGGCTACATTTTGGCGGGATATGACGCCATGTTTTACAGCAAACTACAAAACAAAAAAGTGATGTCGTCCCTTTTTGACCCCGCCTTAATCAAAACACCTGCTCAACGCGTGGCTTTCCTCAATGCGAGTTTAGACTACCTTCTATTGATGGCAAAAGTGCGTGAATTATCCATATCCAATTTAAAAATTGTTCCAAACCCCTCTAACCAAATTGCGGTAATGTTCGGGGATTTTCAACAGGGCGATGAAATCTATGTGTACAACGCGTTGGGTGCGATGGTGAAATCAATGCACATAGACAACAAAGTAAAAAATCATTCGCTCAATGTGCAAGACCTTGCAACAGGCCAATATTTCATTCAAGTCACGCGAAATGCTTCCGCGATTTACGCTGGAAAACTAACAGTGCAGTTGTAACAGAATCAATAAATTATAAATACATCACCAAGCCCACGGCGATCGACAAGATGCCGATGACTTGCAAAGCAGCGGCTTGGTACACAGATTTCATGTAAGCAGCGGGCAATGTCATTTTGCGCATGCGGGAAATACCCATGCTTTGGGTCACGAATACATATACAATCAACATCCCAAAGTAGGCATACATGGGATTGAT
>CANHGC010000263.1 GCA_947460045.1 Bacteroidota bacterium
GGACATTGAAGTATGGATTGCAGAAAAGCCCACCATTCGCTGTACTTTTCATTATCGGATCATCAACCAACATGGTGAAGTCTTGAGTACCGCCACCACAGAAATGTTTTATGCTCGTAAGTCGGACTTGCGTCCTGTGAAAGTGCCCCAAATAATTCTAGACAAATACGAGTTTAACTAAATCAATTCTGCACATGGGTTATTACAAATCATTAAAAAATCGGGTAGATTCGGCCAAAGAATCTCCAGACGATACGGATGATTTGTTGCCTATGAATCACAACGACGAGATTGACCACAGCGAACAGCACCCCTTTTTGCTCTATCTGCAGAGAACGCGACTGAAAGCGCTTCAAGGCGAAAGCTTATACAACGTAGGCAAGTATTTTTTCAGATCGATGTTCATGGAAAACTTGAACACTCGCGCCTCCAGCTTGAGTTTCAACTTCTTTTTGGCATTGTTTCCGGCCATTATCTTTCTGCTGACCTTGATTGGATATTTGCCATTGCACGGATTGAAATCTCAATTCATCCAAGAGTTATCGCGTGTATTACCCAAGCAAACGTTTAAAGAGGTACATGGAACGATTTTGGAGATTTTGAACAAGCAGAATTCAGGACTGCTCTCTTTCGGTTTTATCACTACGATATATTTCGCCTCAAACGCATTTCACCTATTGATCAACTCATTCAATCGGAGATTGCCTTTTGCAAAAAAGAAAAACTGGCTACAGGTTCGATGGAAGGCCGTGTTTATGACGTTTTGGATTAGCATACTCATCATTTTCGCCCTGCTCCTGCTTACCTGGGCCTATCAAAGCGTTTCCTACATCATCAGACACGATTGGCCGTTGGCGGGTGTTTATGAGTTCTTCATCCTGTTGTTGGAGTATGTTGTATTGGCTGCTTTGTTTCAGATTGGTATATCGAGCATTTATTATTTTGGGCCTTCCAATGCCAAAAAATGGAGATTTTTGAGCGCTGGTAGCATCACTGCTACGGTTTTAGGAGGGATTTCAACCATCGCATTTGGTTTGTATGTCAATAACTTTAATACCTACAACAAAGTGTATGGATCCATTGGTGCGATCATCGCATTGATGATTTTGATTTACATCAACATCCTCACCATCATCGTAGGGTTTGAGTTGAATGTAAGCATCGAGAAAGCCATCGCCCAGCGGGAACGCCGAAACGCGGGGAAAATCACCCAATAAATATCTTTTCGATAAATCCCGCACCCATGCGGTCGTTTACATTCTTCATCAGGACATCCCGCTGCAAAAACATTTCGTTTTTCAAGGGTGCCTGATCAAATGACACGTACAATGTTTTGCCTCTCATCGAAATACTGGCGGTGTGCTTGGCAATGAGATGGCCTACTATTTCTTCCCACACTTTAACCAATTCAATTTCATTGTGCTTTTGGGTGAGGTGGTAACGATCGTTCATTCTCCTCAACACGTCGGAGATGTTCTTCTCTTTTCGTTCGGGGACGTCCCTTCTTGGCAAATCGATCATATCTGAACAAAATTAAGCAATGGCCAGCTTGCTTTTGCGAAACCCATATGAAAAATAAATGATCAGCCCAACACCAAACCAGGCGAAAAACCAATACCAGTTATTGGCCTCCATACCGGTTAACAGATAAGCGCAAATGCTCAAACCCAGTAAAGGGATTAACGACCAATTTTTTATGAACGACATCACAGATAACCCGATGAGGAGGGTCCAATAAAGGCCATGCGCTACAGTGAACATGTTGTTCCATTGAGTTAAATCTAAGAGTCCTTTGAAATAATCTGGAAATTCCGATTGAGCCAACAAAATTGACAACCCAACCAAACTGGGGAATATCCATTTTCCATTGATGTATGGTAAACGAAACCCCTTGCCCTCGCCCACTTTTCTCGCAGGCAGCAGCAGTACACCACCGCAAACCAAAACAAAGGCAAAGATGGTTCCGATACTCGTAAAGTCGAGCACAAAACTCTCATTGGTAAACAAAATGGGAACGCCAACCATCAAAGCGGTAATCACTGTTGCAAATGAAGGGGTACTGAACTTGCTATGGATTTTGGCAAAGGCTGGCGGCAGCAAGCCATCCCTGCTCATGCTCAACCAAATGCGCGGCTGACCCATTTGAAACACCAACAAAACACTCGCCATGGCAACAACCGCAACAATAGAAACAATATACTCCAACCAATCGATGCCCCGTTCACCCAACACAAAGGCCAATGGATCGCCCACTGCCAGCGATGTGTAGGGGACCATTCCGGTTAGCACCAAAGTGATAAATATGTAAAGTACCGTGCAAATGAGCAATGAATAAAACATGCCCCGAGGTAGGTCGCGCTGCGGATTTTTCGCTTCTTCAGCCAAAGTACTCACTGCGTCGAACCCGATATAAGTAAAAAACAAAGCCGATACACCAGACATCACGCCTTTGAATCCGTTGGGCATAAAGGGTTCGTAATTTTTGACATCGATATAAGCCACGCCAACCACAATAACCAAAACAATGGCAACCAATTTCATGATTACCATAATGTTAGAGGCATTCTTTGATTCTTTGATGCCGCGATACACGAGCATCGTAATCAAGATATTGATCAATAATGCGGGCGCGTCGAAAACGATGTGAAGCCCCATAAATACTGGAGATTCAGCAAAAGCTATAAACGCATTTTGGTCATTTACGCTAAGCGATGAAAGGTTGGCCGATTTCCACAAGGCCCCCACATCACCGCTAACCATGGATTGATCCATGCCCGCAATGAGTTTATTAAAAATATCCGAGGCCGACGAATAGTCCGTAACCATCCACCTTGGCAAAAACCAACCCAATTGGTCCAACAAATGCACCACATATCCGGACCATGAAAATGCGACATATATGTTTCCGATGGCATATTCCATGATCAATGCCCAGCCAATCACCCATGCAAACAATTCTCCGAAAGATGCGTAGGCATAAGTATATGCACTGCCGGAGACTGGAATTCTCGATGCGAATTCAGCATAACACAACGCAGCAAAAGCACAGGCAATTCCGCAAATCACAATCAAATAAACCGATGCCGGGCCACCAGATGCACACGCCTCACCAATTGAACTGAAAATCCCAGCTCCAATGATCGCAGCGATGCCAAAAAATGTTAAATCTTTTACTCCCAATACCCGCTTCAACGACCCAGATTCTTGGGCCACAGGGAAATCTGTTTTAACTCTGAATAATTTTTGCCAATTCATGGTTTCATCTGCGA
>CANHGC010000264.1 GCA_947460045.1 Bacteroidota bacterium
GGTTCTAAAGCCGTTGCTGCCTCCATTTTCAAAAGAACTGCTAGCCAATGAGGTTTGCGCAACCACCATTTTGGGATAATGCCGAATTTCAACATCGCCCAAACTTTTTACCACCTTGTAATCAGGTGTTTCTATATCTTTAGATTTGAACGACACCACAATCATCGCAACACCCACCAAAACCACAATTACACCAATAAACCACATAGCCTTTTTCATATGAATGATAAAGGTAACAACTCAAGGCTGTTTTTGTTTAACTATAATGGAATTGTGTAATTAATTCTTTAAATTTCAATCAGTTGTACCTTGGGTCTAAACGTCGTGCATTTAAATCCAAGGCACAGCTGAAATCCTCAGAATGAGTGGTCGGTTCAATTATTGTCCCTGTCCCAAAGAATAGGCGGGCTTGTTATCGAAACAGTAAAGATTTTCGGTTTTGATGGTATCGATATTTTCTACCATCGCTTTGGTGAGCAACTCAATGATGTCTGCTTTGGTGATCTCATTGCCCTTGGTGGGTTTGAATCTGCAACGCCAATGGTCTGTACAAAACGTTTCTCTGAAACCCTCCGGCCACACTTTGATACCCCTGTTGGTGATCATGGTGAGTTCTACCGTTTCAGTTTCCAATTTTTTCACTTTAACAGCGAGTTCATTGGGGTCTTCGCCCGTCCAATGCACAAATACATCGAGGCCGTCCAAAGTTTTTTCAGCGGCGGGTTTGCGTTGATATTTGGGCAAGTTCAAAGCCGCAGAGTTGGCATAAGAAACGGGTACCAAAAGGGTGGGCTTGTTTCCGAGGTTGGCGATGACCGCTTTCGCAAATTCATCCGTACTCACTTTTCTCTTGCTACTGCCTTCTCTGTATACATCAAATGTGTGTGTGCCATCTTCCAACGTTTTGAGCCATGCATTTTGCACTTTCTCAGCCACATCAGTTTGTCCGATGTGATTCAACATCATAATGGCCCCCTGCAACAAACCCGATGGGTTGGCAATGTTTTGGCCTGCAATCATCGGTGCTGAGCCGTGAATGGCTTCAAACATCGCACACTCTTCTCCAATGTTGGCGGAGCCCGCAAGTCCAACAGAACCCGTGATTTGTGCAGCTACATCGCTGAGAATGTCACCGTACAAATTTCCCATCACAATCACATCGAATACTTCAGGCGTATCGGCCAATTTGGCGGCCCCAATATCAATGATCCAATGCTCATTTTCGATTTCGGGATATTCTTTGGCAATTTCATCAAACACCTGGTGAAACAGTCCATCGGTTTGTTTCATGATGTTGTCTTTGGTGAAACAGGTTACCTTTTTTCTGTTTTGCTGCTTTGCATATTCAAAAGCATATCGAACAATTTTCTCGCAACCCGGTCTGCTGATCAATTTCAGACATTGTACCACTTCATCAGTTTGCTGGTGTTCGATGCCGGCATATAAATCTTCCTCATTTTCACGGATGATCACCATGTCCATCACTGGATGTTTGGTGGTTACAAACGGATGCAAACTTTTGCAAGGTCTTACGTTGGCATACAATCCCAAGAATTTTCGGGTAGAAACGTTCAAGCTTTTGTAACCACCACCTTGGGGCGTAGTAATGGGCGATTTCAAGAAAACTTTGTTGCGACGAATGGTCTCCCAAGCTTCCTGAGAAATGCCCGAGGTATTTCCTGCTAGGTATACTTTTTCGCCAACGGCTATTTCATCGATTTCTAATTGGGCACCAGCGGCCATAAGAATGCTGAGAGTGGCGTCCATGATTTCTGGACCGATTCCGTCGCCTTTGGCAACTGTGATTGCTGTCATACTTTGTTTGAACTAATTTTAATTGATTTGCAAATTTCGTTCTTTTCAATCAAAAAAACCTATTTGTAATAGTCATAACTCCCAACAAATTAGCCGCAATCTGGGGTTGGTTTGATTTTCAAGTTTGGATTTGCCCATCAATTTTTTCTGAACAACGAGGGCGTTGTTTGCTTTTTCTTTAAAAACACCCGATTGAAATAACTGAGTGATTCAAATCCCGATGCATGGGCAATTTCGCTGATACTGTAATCTGAAAATAACAATAAATTACAGGCCTCATTGATGCGCAAATCATTGATGTAATCGGAAAATGTAGTGCTTGTGGCTTTTTTGAAAAATTTGCAAAAGTTGCTTTCCGACATACAGACTAAATCTGCCACTTCCTTCAGTCGAATGGGCTCACAACAATGAATTTGTAAGTGTGTACACACTTTGTTGATTCGGGTTTCAAATTTCTTTGAAAGTACGTTTTGATAGGTGTTGGATGCGATTTGCGTGGCTTTTTGTTGCGATATCTCTTGCAAAATGGCGAACAATGTTAATACACTGTCTAAACCTTGTATTTGATTCAATCCCATGATAATTTCAATCAGCGCGTCGCTGGCCGTTAATCTCAATCCTTTCGATGAATTTTCTAAAAGGGTTTTGATCTGCCTGCTTTCATGAAGGGCTAAAAAAGGCTGCATGAACTCTGTTGAAAATTGTATCACAATGGCCTCGGATGGCTCGTCATCGTCCAATTTGCCCCACCAAGTGTGAGGTAAGTTGCTTCCCAATAACACAAAGTCACCCGCGGTGAAGTATTCGTGAGAATTGCCCACAATGCGATAGCCCTTTCCCCTGAGAATATAAGTTAATTCATACTCGGGGTGAAAGTGCCATTTGAACTCAAAAGCGGGTACTACAATCCGCCTCGCATAGAAACTGGAAGCCCCTTTGATGGCGGGTATATCTTCTAAAATGGCTTTCATTGTAGTTTATGAACCAAATTTGCTGTTTTTGTGGGGTAATTATTCAATATAGTATTACAAATTTATCAATTTATACTAAAAATGGCACGTTTGAATCTTTAATGTTGAAGCTTGATTATCCCTACAATAAAAAGAAAAAAAATCATGCTCAGCCAAACCATGAAAGAGATCCTCGATGCCCCTTATGCCTTGTCTCAGGATCAAATAGATTTCTACGTTAAATACCAGTACATCAAATTGAAACATGTGTTTGATGAAGCCACCATTCAATTTTTTAACGAACACATATCGGCTCAAGTTGCCAAAATGAATCAAGTTACTACAGCCCTTGAAGATCGTACCACCTACGGAAAAGCATTTTTGCAACTGTTTAATTTGTGGTCCGAAAATGCATTGGTCAAAGAATTGATTTTTAGCCAACGCATCGCCAAAATCGCTGCCGACTTGATGCAAGTAGATGGTGTGAGACTTTATCACGATCA
>CANHGC010000265.1 GCA_947460045.1 Bacteroidota bacterium
CTCTTTTGTAAACCAAAACGACATCACATGAAAAAGTTCGCAAGTATCTTGTTTTTATTTAATACTCTGAATTTATTTGGACAAACTCCTGCCCCATTGGCAATCAAACCATCAAAAAAATACACCCTGCAAATCGATGCCGGCGTGAATTTCTTCCGTTATTCACGGGAACAATTCACTCTTTGGCCGCGTTCCACGTATGGCAATCCGGAAAATACTGCATCTCATTACGAGGCAATTACTATTACTAGAGAGTTAAACCCAACTATATCATTTTCATTGGGCATACGTAATATAAATTATGAATACAAAAGTCACTTTAGCGCATTTGATGCTACCACAGAAAATGTTACTACTAATTATATTCTACAGTGGAATTATAGGACCATTCAAACACCCATACAAATTAAAATAAAACCCCTTCCATCAAAGAAACTCTCCTTCATTGCAGGTGGATACTTAGGATACAATTACCACAATTCGGAGTCAACTTTGTCTTCAGAAATTCAAATACCACACGACAATATGAAAAACAAACTAGATAAAGGCATAATTCTAGGTATGGACTACGATTGGTTCAAAAAGGGTGATTTATTAATAGGTAACTCACTATCATATTACCGTGGATATCCATATTTACACCCATTTAAATACACAAGGAGATCACAAGGTTTAACGATTGGCTTTACCGCAAAATGGGGATTATAGTGATCTGTAAAAAAACGTTATAGGGCGCCCCTTAAATTCGCACCTACACTAGACGCCCTTTTTATTCCGACAGCGAAAGGCTTTAATGCTAAAATCCGTGAAATCAAAACTCAATCACATACCCAAAATAATCGCTGCCCTGTTGTTTTTATTTTCCCCAGCAACCGAGGGCCGCGCGCAGAATTTTGGACTAAAAATCATTCAAGTGGCAGATTCTTCATCTAATTTTGAAAAGAGATACAATATGAGATTGAGCTGCAATAAACAAAAATCAACAATTCAAATGAGACTCTTCTTTGCATTTGCAACTTTTCTATTTACAACCAACCTTTTTTCACAAGTGAAACCATACGTTGCAATTGGCGTGGTTAATGACTGCCATTTCTATAATGGAATAACTGGATATCGTCAATGGAATGGAATGCCTATTTTCGAAACCGGCAAAAACAACATAATAGGGCCTTCATTAAACGTAGGAACTGTTCTATATGATAAATTCATCATTGGATTTACTCGATCAAAAAGCAGTACCAATGGAGATTTGGGATTAAATCATTATCGCTCAAATATCATCGCAACAGGGATGAGTATTATCCCAATCATTGCGCACACTAACAAGCTAAAAGTAGGAATCGGACTAAATGCATGCAGACAAAAGTTATCTGCTATCTACACTGACAAAGCCCATTCAATCATCGGAACGTCTTCGGGTAATTTATTGAGTCTGGCAATTCCACTTTGGATAGACTATAAGGTAACCGACAAATTATCAATATTAGGTCTACCTTCCTATGGCAAATCTCGTTATTACGGAGATTCCCCAGTTTGGAATATAAACATCGGAGTGGTTTATGACTTGGGTCTCATTCGGAATCATCAATGAGCAATGAATAATTTCTGACTGCCCAATTCTCCGTTGTTTGAAATTGCTATGACATAAATGCCTGGCTCGAGTCCCTCATTTTCAAACACAATTTCATGGAATTTTATGATATCATCAATCAAGAATGGGGACCCAAAATGGGTACATTCATCCTGTACAAAAACACCATTTCACCTTAGTATTGATATCAAAACAAACGTAAAATCCTTTGATTATCGGTTTGTTGCAGCATAAAGTCATGCTGAATAAATCTTCGTTTTTTTGTTAAAAACCAACCGCCTTTTTCACTTAAACCGTAAAAAAACTACCATTAATTTCTTAAGTTCGTACAACCTCGGCTCCAGAAATTTTGTCTGTGGTTTGTATTGAATTAAAAATGACTAGAGTATTGGGCTTCATATTGATATTGTTCGCCATCGTCGCGAGCAGCAATACCCTGAGTGCTCAGTCAGATTTTAGCGCCTCCAACCGCAAAGGCTGCGCACCCCTAACCGTTCAATTTTCTGATCTCTCCGCCGGCTCCATCGTGTCCTGGTCCTGGGACCTGGGCAATGGAAACCTCAGTAACCTAAAAAATCCATCGGCCAGTTACACCACACCCGGAAAATACACCATCAAACTCACCGTCACCGATGCGTCCGGAAACAAATTTTCCGCCACCAAAACGCAATTCGTCGTCGCCTTCAAATCCCCCACCGCCGACTTCTCCGGTAGCCCCAGAACCATTTGCCAAGGTGAAACCGTATCCTTCTCAGACAGATCCACCGCCGGCGATACCTCAATCACCAAATACACGTGGGACATGAACGATGGAACCGTAATTACCGGATCCGCCAACCCCACCCATACCTTCAAAAGTGCAGGCACATTCCCCATTTCATACTCCGTACAAGACGCCAATGGTTGTGTTTCTAAAACCGTCAAACCCGCCTACATCCTCGTCAACCCCAAACCCACCGCCGATTTCACCACCGATTTTGGCATCGATTGTAAAGCCCCATCCATTATAACCTTCACCGACAGAAGCAAAGGCAAAGGCCTCACCGGAAAATGGTCGTTTGGCGATGGCACCAACAGCAACCTAACCGCCGGCGCAAGCATCAGCCATCAATACAACAACCTAGGAAAATACAACGTAAAACTGGTTGTGAAAGACTCCAATGGATGTGTGGATTCCGTCATCAGAAATGCAGCAGTAGTGTTAGAACCTTTCACGGCCAACTTCACTTCAGACAAACAAGTATTCTGCGGCAACGGTACCGTAAACTTCACCAATACCAGTTCGCCACAAACTGGCGTGAACTCATCATGGGACTTCGGCGATGGCACAACATCGAATCGCGCATTTCCAACCAAAACCTATACCACCCCCGGCAAATACACCGTTACATTAACCATTCAGTCGATGTATCGCAATTGCTCGGCAACGATTACCAAAAAGCAACACATCACCGTAAACCCATCGCCAAAAGGAAAAATTCACCTGAGCGATACCTCCCCCTGTAAAGTGCCTTTTACCGTGTATGCCACATACATCGATACCGCCGGATATAAAAACATCACGTGGCGCATGTCTGTCAACAACGGCAAAAACCGAATTCTCGGGAGCAGTAACCCCATGCGAATCGATGGCAACGCCTATGGACTTTACTTGATTTCCGCCGTGGTAGAAAAC
>CANHGC010000266.1 GCA_947460045.1 Bacteroidota bacterium
GGCGGAGAAATTGCAGATGCGGGGAGAGCCGGTAAATTTTGATAATTTGGCGAAGGTGGTGGATCATAATGTTCGCTCTGCTTATGAGTCGGCCTACGCTAAGGCGATGGAGAGCGTGAATCCCCGCGCGAAGCGCGGGCTGAGTAAAACAGGTAGGCTGCTCGTTAAGGTTCTGGCCGCTTTTGCCCTTGTGGCCCTGTTTTCCATCATAGTTCCTGGCGTTATTGGTGCAGTGCTTTCTGCCGGTATGATTGCTTTTGTTTTCGATGCCTTTTACGATTATTTCTTGCTGGGTTATACCTACTTGTTCGGCACCATTTTGGCCATCTTCGCTGTGGTTTTGGTGCCTTTGATTCAACTGATTTACGGCCTCATTCGCATCTTGGTAAATGGGAAGAAGATGAGTCCCTTCTTGCGCTGGCCGTTGAACCTGGCCTTTTGGATCGCCTTGGTATTTTTAACGGTTAAATCGGTTGAAGTGGGCCGCGGTTTTTCGACTTCAGCATCGGTGAATTTCGCCAAAACGTGCGAGCAGGTGGATAGCGCAAAAACCATTTCGGTGCGAACAGAAACCGTGCCTTTGAAATGGGACGGTGAATTAGACGGTCGAGCCCGACAGGAGTTGGACGAGTCTATCAAGGACATTGATGTGGAAGTGACGTTGAATGGACGCGATGGTTACCACGGAGAGCATGCTTTTTACGATTTGATGGTCAACCGGGCCAGCAATGACGTATCGTTAACCATTGCTACTACGTTGGAGGCGAAGCCTTTTGTAACGGTATTCAAGCGGAGCAGGGGTAGCAGGAAATCGGCCATTACTTACGCCGCGGGTTTGCGTTACGATGTGCGATGGGATTCAACGACTTTGGTTCTGCCCGATGTGTTGATTTTGGGTAAAAATGCGCCTTGGCGCAATCCATCGGTGGAAGTGGTGTTGAACATGCCCATTGGATACAAAGCCAACATCGATCGCAGTTGTAGGGATCTGATTTCTTATGTGAACGATCAGTACTTGGGACTCGACGATATGGAAAATGGCTATGCACAGGTGCGGTCTACCGAAAGCGGCGTTGAAATGATTCTGCCATAAATTTCGTAAATTGCCATACTTATGAAACGCATCATCATCGCGTTGGGTATGGTTTTCTTTCTGAAATCGGCCATCGCCCAAACCAAAGGAAATTGGCAGCAAGAGGTCAATTACACCATCAAGGTAACCTTGGACGACCAGCGGCACATGCTTCGTGGTTCTGAAGAGTTTGTGTATACGAACAATTCGCCGGCTACACTCAACTCGTTGTACATTCACTTGTGGCCGAACGCTTACAAGGATAAACATACGGCGCTTGCCAAGCAATTGATGATGTCGGGCAAGGATTTGTTGTTTCGAAATGATCCAGAATATCAAGGTTTTATTGATTCGTTGGACTTCAAGGCAGACGGGTTATCGGTACAGTTGACGTACGATGCAAAGCACGTGGATATCGCCTTGTTGACATTGAATAAGCCATTGGCGCCGGGAGAAAAAGTGGTGATTACCACGCCGTTTCGGGTAAAATTGCCTTCGGGGGAGGTGTCGCGCATGGGGCACATCGATCAAACCTATCAGATCACGCAGTGGTATCCAAAGCCGGCGGTTTACGATGAAAAAGGATGGCATCAGATGCCGTATTTGAACCAGGGAGAGTTTTATTCTGAGTATGGTAGCTTTGACGTAAGTATCACTTTGCCAGAGAATTACACGGTGGGTGCTACGGGTGATTTGCAAACGGAGCGAGAGATCAAACGGTTGAATTTGTTGGCCGAGTATAATGAGGTGAGTTCGCTGAAGCCGAAGGCCGAGGAAAAAAGTGAGGTGTATCCTTTTGAGGAAAATACGGGCAAGGAATTGATCGCATCGGGTATGTACAGGGCGTCTGACATTCCCATTAAGCGGTCTGATATCGATTGGAGTAACATCGACAAGCATTATGAAAGCAGTGAATCGAGTGGGGTGATGAAGACTTTGCGATATACCCAGTCTCGGGTGCATGATTTTGCGTGGTTTGCCGATAAATCATTCAAGGTATTGAAGGGAGAGGTGATTCTGCCTCAGAGTGGAAGAGTGGTAACAACTTGGGCGATGTACACGGAGAATTCTGCCGACTTATGGAAGCCCCATGCCATGGAGTATCTGCACGATGGGATTTTGAAATACTCGCAGTGGAATGGCGATTATCCTTACAACCAGGTTACGGCGGTGGATGGAACGATCAGCGCGGGTGGTGGCATGGAGTATCCCAATGTAACGGTGATTGGAAATGTATCAACCAAAGAGGAACTAGAAGTGGTGATTGTGCATGAGGTGGGACACAATTGGTTTTATGGCATTTTGGGCAGCAATGAGCGCGATTTTGGCTGGATGGACGAGGGTCTAAATACGTTGAATGAGATGCGGTTTGTGGCGGAGAAGTATCCCGATAATACGCGATTGAGTGACATGGCGGGGGGCGCTGCGAAGAAATTGGGCTTTGTGGGATTGTCGCACAAGGACGAGGGCGATGTGTTGTATCGTTGTATGTCTTCGTTTGGGGTGGATCAGCCGATTCATTCGCATTCAGCGGATTTTTCACAGACGAATTATGGCGGGGTGATGTATCAGAAAACGGGGTTGGTGTTTCATTATTTGAAGGCCTATTTGGGCGATTCACTGTTTGATTTGTGCATGCACACGTATTTTGATCGTTGGAAGTTTAGGCATCCTCAGCCTGAGGATTTTCGGGTGGTGATGGAGGCGGTGAGCAAGCAGGATTTGGGCTGGTTGTTCGATGATTTGATTGATTCAAGAAAGGTTGCTGATTATAAATTGGTTGGCGTGAAGAAGTCTGGGGCTGGGATGGATGTAAAAGTGAGAAATGTGGGTTCAGTCAATGGCCCCATTGGCGTTCAATCCATTCGCAATGGCAAAGTGTGGGAGTCGGTTTGGATGTCGCCGGAAGAATTGAAAAAAGCAGGCGGTGTGGTAAAGCTATCAACCCTTGCGGATACGGTTATGATTGATGCGGATCGGAACATTCCGGAGGTGAATCGCAACAACAATATGTGGACCAAGGGTGGTCGAGAATTCAAGTGGAAATTTGGCACGGGGAATGATTTGCCGAACGAGCGGAACCATTATTGGTTGCCGGCGGTGGGTTGGAATCAATACGATCGCATGATGTTGGGATTGGTGCTGCACAACACGAGTTTGCCTGCGCCGA
>CANHGC010000267.1 GCA_947460045.1 Bacteroidota bacterium
GTTTTGAAGATCGTCAGATGTTCTTGCAAGAGATGGGGTTGGAGCAAAGTGGGGTTGAGAAGTTGATTCATGCTGCTTACAAACTGTTGAATTACATCACTTATTTCACAGTGGGTGTAAAGGAGGTTCGTGCTTGGACCATTACCGAAGGTACCAAAGCGCCAGGTGCAGCCGGTGAAATACACACAGATCTTGAAAAGGGCTTCATCCGCGCCGAAGTGATTGCGTATGAAGATTTCATTCACTACGGCTCAGAGGCAGCGTGTAGGGAAGTGGGCAAACTGCGTGTGGAAGGCAAGGAATACATCGTAAAAGACGGTGATTGCATGCACTTCCGATTCAACGTATAACGATTTTAGTGAGTCATTGATTCCTTAAACATCATTCCTGCGGAATGAACATTTTGTCTTCGCTGATGTATAATGGCGTTTCCCCGTATTTTACTTTATACAGTTTTTTGATGTACGCCCAACAATGGGTTTGGAAGTCGCCTACGCGGTCTCTGATTTTTTGAGAGCCCGTTGGTTTGGCTCCTTTGTTGAGTTCGTTGAGAGATCTGCGCACGGGTTCAATGATTTGTTCACTCAAATAATCGGCGAAATAATTGCCTGCCTTGGTGCATCTCTCTTGCAAGTGGGCGCTGAGTTCTTCAATGGATTCGGTTTGCTCCTGTTCGGTTGGCATCCTGTCCAACGCTTCAAACCGCGATTCGTGTTCCTTGAATATCTGGGCGATGGATCTCTGAAATTTCTGGGCTGTGGCCTCCAATTCTTGGAATTTTAGCCTCAGGGGAGACAGCTCTGCATATTTGGCGGAGATTTTACTGCTCTTTTCTTTCGAAATGGCGATCATCATGCCGTTGAATTCATAGCTAATGGCTCTCACGCTATACACTTCCAAAAGCTGCTGCCTGTGAAAGGCTTGTCGTTTTTCCTCCAGAATCTCATACAAATCCCGAGTTTTCGCTTGGTTTTCATGGAAGTGGAGGATTCTGGCATCGGTCATGATGTTTTGTGCGCGGATGGCGGTCATCAACACCAATGATTCTAGGTTGGTGCATCGACTCAGTGCAACATATACCTGCCCCGGAGCGAAACTTTTACCCGCATCGATCATGGCTTTTTCGAATGTTAAGCCCTGACTTTTGTGAACAGTAATGGCCCACGCCAACCGGAGCGGGAATTGTTCGAAGCTGCCCACCTCTTCTTGTTCTACCGTTTCGTCGGCCGAATTGTATTTGTAACGAAGGTTTTTCCAGGTTTCCCTTTCGATTTCAATGGCCGGCTTGCCGTCGTTGCAATCAATAAAAATGGTATCGCCCGCGATGCGAAGGACTGTGCCGATTTTACCATTGTAAAAGCGTTTTTCATAGGATGCGTCGTTCTTTACGAACATGACCTGCGCGCCTTCTTTGATCCTTAGAATGCCTTCGGTTGGAAAGCTGCCTTCGGAAAATTCGCCAGATACTTTGGCAACGTATTGTTTTTCTGCTGCTTCAATTTTTTCGAGTTCTTTTTCATTGATGGCATCGGCTTGTTTGTTGTGGGTGGTTAGGGTGATCCATCCAGGTTCTTGGGGTTGGAATTCGGGTTGAATTCTTTCGGCCAGATTTTCATAATCCCAACTTTCCATTTGGTTTGAACGGATTTGGTTGAGTAAATTGATGAAATTTCTATCGCTCTGTCTGTAAATGGTTTTCAGTTCAATGGTGAGTAGTTCCAGTGCGGGAAAGCATTTGGCCGAAAAGAAAAATTCTGTGGCATAGTGGTGGAAAATGAGTCCTCTTTCCATTTCGGTAACCACTGGAGGGAGCTGCAATAAATCGCCAATGAGCAAGAGTTGAACGCCGCCAAAGGGCTTAGAACTGTTTCTGGCAAACCTCAGGGCGTGGTCGATCACATCAAACAAATCGGCCCGAACCATTGAGATCTCATCGATTACAAGCAGCTCAAGGGATTGAAAAATGTCTCGTTTTACTTTGTTGTAGTGAAAGTGTTCCCGAATCATGACAGCGTTGTTGGCCATGTTGGGGTCTACGCTTTCATTGGTTGGCACGAAGGCCCGGGTGGGTAGGCCAAACATGCTGTGGATGGTACTACCTCCGGCATTGATCGCGGCAACACCCGTGGGTGCAACCACCACCGTTTTTTTGGTGGTATTGGCCAATAAATTCTTCAGGAATGTGGTTTTTCCTGTACCTGCTTTTCCGGTGAGAAAAATGTGTTGGTTGGTGTCGTTTACGAAGGCGTAGGCCAAGTCCGACTCAGAATTGCTATGTACGATGGGTGTTTTGGTCATCAATATGCGATGAGTTGTTCGAGGGTTTGTTGAAGTTTGTGCCACGGAAGGAAGTGGTCTTCTAGGGTTTTGGCCAAGGGGACGGGGGTATCTAGGCTACCGAGGCGTTGAACGGGCGCATCGAGGTGTTGGAAGCAATGTTCTGAGATCCACGCGGCGATGTCGGAGGCGATACTTCCGGTGAGTGTATCTTCGGTAAGAACGAGTACTTTTCCGGTTTCTTTTACTTGTTGAGCCACGGTATGTTGGTCCCACGGCAGTAGGGTTCTTAGGTCGATGACTCTACCTTGCAGGTTGTTTTGTTGGATGCATTCTAGGGCTTTGTGCACACCCCATCCGTAGGTTACGATGCAGAAGTTGTTTCCATGGTCATGCACGAAGGCTTGGCCTTCGTTTAAAAGGAAGGGGGCGGCGGCTACGCCGCCGCTCACCGATCTGTAAAGCAATTTGTGCTCAAAAAATAGAACGGGATTGGGGTCTTCAATGGCGCGCATCAACAACCCCTTGGCATCGGCAGGGGTGCTTGGGTAATATATTTTCAATCCTGGCACGTGGTAAAACCATGCTTCCGTACTTTGGCTGTGAAATGGACCTGCTTGCACACCGGCTCCAGTTGGCATTCGCACCACCACATCGGCCGACTGCCCCCAACGGTAATGACTTTTCGCCAAGTTGTTGACGATTTGATTGAACCCGCATGTGACAAAATCCGAGAATTGCATTTCCACCACTGCTTTCTGTTTGGCGATGCTCAAGCCATAGCCGGCGCCCAAAATTGAACTCTCGGTAATGGGTGTATTTCTCACACGCTCTTTGCCAAATTTGTCAACAAAGCCTTCAGTGATTTTGAAAACGCCACCGTATTCGGCAACGTCCTGCCCCATAATTACCAAGTTTGAATGTCTTTCCATGGACTGTTCCAAACCTTCTTTGATGGCATCA
>CANHGC010000268.1 GCA_947460045.1 Bacteroidota bacterium
CCAGTGTAAAACCCTATACCCCACTGGAGCTGCAGGGGCGTGATATCTATGTGCGGGAAGGCTGTTACACCTGCCACTCGCAGATGATCAGACCGTTCCGTTCAGAAACGGCACGCTATGGCGACTATTCAAAAGCGGGTGAATTTGTGTATGATCATCCATTTCAGTGGGGCAGCAAGCGCACAGGTCCGGATTTGGCCAGGGTGGGTGGCAAGTATCCAAATTCATGGCATTTCAATCACATGTATGAGCCGACGAGTACGAGTCCGAAGAGCATCATGCCGAGGTATACTTGGTTGTTGACTACGGGGATAGATATTATGCGTACGCCGAAGATGATTAAGGCGATGCAGACGTTGGGGGTGCCATATGAAAATGGGTATCACAATCGGGCCAATGGGGATTTGGATATTCAGGCGGGGGCGATTGCTGCGGATTTGATGAAGGAGAAGGAGATCAAGCAAATCATGGAGTTTGAGGGGGTGAAGGAGTTGAGATACACGAAGATGGTGGCATTGATTGCGTATTTGCAGCGCGTGGGGACAGACATAAAAACGGTATCGGCGGATGCGAAGCCGGTGCATTGATTTTTGGCAGGTAATAAATAGCAATCAATTGGAGGAATCAAGGCCATGAAGTTTATCAATTATTTAAAATCGATACAGGATGTGAGGGTTTATCCATTGGTATCGTTGATCATTTTCACTGCGATTTTTTTGGTGGTGTTGATGTATGCATTTAAGGCGAGTAAAAATTATATCGATCAAGCGAAACAAATTCCATTAAACGATGAAAAATAATCTAATGATGTTGAAGAAGAAGGTTGTACTGGGGGTGTTTTCGGTACTGGGATTTTCACAGTTGTGGGGGCAAGCGGCGGTAGCCGCTTCGGCTGCGGATGCAGCCGGGGCAGCCGCGACAGCGGCTGCTGCCCCCACCACAGTGGCGGCACCCACTTTTATGAGTGGCGAGCAAATGGTGCCATGGGTACTGGCTATCACCGCGGTGGCCATGGGCATTGTGGCTCTGGTTTTGGGTGCTTTGCTCATGCGCATTGCCATCATGAAATCGAAAAACGGGTTGGAATTCCTTTCGGGAACCCCTGAAGATGGTAAAAGTTTGAAAAAAATCATCCAAAAACCATCCATTGATCCAAATGCGTTGCCCGATTATGTGGTGCCCATTGTGAAGTCGGTGTTGTTGTTGATGATGGCTTTCGGTTTAAGTAACGGGTTGGATGCCCAAGGCGCGAACATGGCCGTTGATGCTGCCGCTGTTGCTCCGCAGCCGGTGGATTGGTCGTTAACCGGCAATCGCTTGAATTTCTTGATTTTGGGTGTGATTTTCTTTGAGTTGTTGGTGATTTTCTATTTCGCCTACTGGTTAAAGACGTTGCTCATCCCTGCCAAAGAAAAATCGGCTGTTAAATCTGTGGCCAAAACCAATGCCTGGTGGGATCGATTCAATAAGTCGGTGGATATTGAAAATGAACAAGATGTTCAACTCGATCATGATTATGACGGGATCAAAGAACTGAACAATGCCCTGCCGCCATGGTGGTTGTACGGGTTTTATTTCACCATCTTGTTTGCCGGGGTGTACTTATATAGGTATCATGTTTCGGGTTCAGCGCCTTTGCAGGTGGAAGAACTCAAAATCGCCACGGTTCAAGCCGAAAAGGATATGGCCCTTGTGATGGCATCCATGGCCAACAAAGTGGATGAGACCAGTATCGAATACAAGCCCGATGTTGCGCTGATCGATGAAGGTAAGATCTTGTTCGCACAGAATTGCAAGAGCTGTCATGGCGATTTGGCTCAAGGGGCTTCGATCGGACCAAACCTCACAGATGCGTATTGGATTCACGGTGGGGGTATCAAAGACATTTTCAAAACCATTAAAAATGGGGTGCAAGAGAAAGGGATGATTTCTTGGGCACAGACCCTATCGCCCAAGCAAATTGCCGCTGTGGCTACTTTTGTGAAGTCGCTCCAAGGCAGTAATCCGCCCAATCCAAGAGATCCGCAAGGCACTGAATACAAAGACGATCAAGCTGCTCCGGTAGATACTGCCGCTGCGGGTTCTGTTACTGTGAGTAAGTTGCAATAACCATGGAAGTTCCTGACGAACACGACTCGTTTCGAGACCGATCGGCCACAATTGATGAACAGGGCAAGCGCAAATGGGTGTTTGCCTACAAGCCTAGAGGTAGGTTTTATTCTGCACGCACGGCATTGAGCTATGTGTATTTGTTGGTGTTTTTTGGGTTGCCCTTCCTCAAATACAAAGGTGAGCCATTCTTGCTGCTGAACATCATGGAGCGAAAGTTTGTGGTGTTTGGCTTCGTATTTTGGAGCCAGGACTTTTACCTGTTTGGGATCACCATGATTTTGTTTGTGGTGTTTATCATCGTGTTTACGGTGGCTTTCGGGCGATTGTTTTGTGGATGGGCCTGTCCACAGACCGTTTTTATGGAAATGGTCTTTCGCAGGATTGAGTATTGGATTGATGGTGACGCCCCGAAGCAGCAAGCACTGAAACGCATGCCTTGGAATGCCGAGAAAATTCGCAAAAGGGTAACCAAATGGGTTGTTTTTTATGTGTTCTCCTTCACGATTGGCAATGCCTTTTTGGCCTATATCATTGGGATTGACGAATTGAAAAACATCATCTCCGATCCATGGGGGCTGCACTTGAAGGGCTTTTTGGGTATGTTGGCGTTTTCATTTGTTTTTTTTATGGTTTACCTGCGGTTTCGTGAACAAGTTTGTACCGTTGTTTGTCCGTATGGGCGATTACAGGGGGTATTGCTCGATAGGCAGTCGGTGGTTGTGGCTTATGATTATGTGCGGGGCGAGCCACGTGAAAAAAATCGCAAGGGGGTTGAACGACAGGGTGGCGATTGCGTGGATTGCAATTTGTGCGTGCATGTTTGTCCAACCGGCATCGACATCCGCAACGGAACACAGTTGGATTGTACCAATTGCACGGCATGCATCGATGCTTGTGATTTCATGATGGATAAAATGGAAAAGCCGAGGGGTTTGGTGCGATATGCGTCTGAGGCGAGTATTGCCGATGGGAAGCCATTTGTGATAACTGCGAGGCTCAAGGCTTACATTGTTGTGTTATTGGTGCTTTTTGTGGGCTGGCTGGCCATTTTGATTACCCGAAGCACTGTAGATATGGAAGTAAGGAAAGTGGCGGGGCTGTTGTATCAAGAGC
>CANHGC010000269.1 GCA_947460045.1 Bacteroidota bacterium
CGCCATCCACCGTATTGATCGGCTGTTTTTTGTATTTCTTTTGGATTTTATCCAAAATACCATCCACGTCGGTTCCAGCTTGCAATTCTGCTTTGTTTTTCGACATGCGATAGTTTGGATAGGTGGCACGGAGGGCTGCTGCACTCAATCCTGTTTCGGCCAAGTGACTCAAAAACAAGGCAATACCAGCCAATGCATCTCTACCATAGTGAAGTTCTGGCACGATGATACCGCCGTTTCCTTCTCCACCAATTACTGCGCCAATTTCTTTCATTTTGGCAACCACATTCACCTCTCCCACTGCACTCGCCTCGTATAATTGTCCTGCCTTTTCCGTTACATCTCTCAAAGCACGTGTGCTGCTTAAGTTGCTAACAGTTGGACCTGGGGTATGCTTCAAATAATAATCTGCGATGGCTACCAATGTATATTCTTCGCCAAACATTTCAGCATCATCACAAATCAGCGCCAAACGATCTACATCGGGATCCACCACGATGCCCAAATCACATTTGGATGATTTTACTTCAGAGGCGATCTGACCCAAATGCTCAGGAAGTGGTTCTGGATTGTGTGCGAAGTGACCCGTAGGTTCACAGTTGATTTCTTTAATGGTTTCAACGCCCAAGGCATTGAGCAATGCGGGCACGGCAATACCACCCACACTGTTTACTGCGTCTATGGCAATTTTATATTTTTTGGCTGCGATTAAATCACGATTAACCAAAGGCAATTCCAAAATTTTGGCAATGTGCATGGCCAGGAAATCCTTTTGGGTTCTCACGCCCAAATGATCCACTGTAGCAAACAAAAAATCGCTGCTTTCGGCTAACGCCAAAACAACCGCACCGTCTTCGGCGGAGATAAACTCTCCTTTGTGATTGAGCAATTTTAGGGCGTTCCACTGTTTTGGATTGTGGCTCGCTGTTAAAATAATACCACCTGCAGCTTGCTCTTCCATCACGGCCATTTCAACCGTAGGTGTAGTACTCAATCCGGCATCCACAACATCGATACCCAAAGCCAACAAGGTGTTCACAACCAATTCGTGCACCAACGGACCGCTGATACGAGCATCTCTACCAACCACAACTTTCTTACCTACATTGGCTTGCAAAATCCAAGCGCCATAGGCTGATGTATATTTGACAACATCAATTGGGGTTAGGTTTTCACCCGTTGCCCCACCCAAGGTTCCACGTATTCCAGAAATAGATTTGATGAGCGTCATAAAAGGATGGCAAAAATAGTCAATTCCTAGCGATATCAGACCCGAATTTTGAATGATTATTTACAAATTTCTATTTTACTTTGGCAGAAATCGCAATGAATTACGCATACAACTTCGGGGGTTTCCCAATAAATTTGCATCATGCAACCCATCATAGAATGTGTACCCAATTTTAGCGAAGGCCGCAACCTGCAAACCATCAAATTGATTACCGATGCCATTGAAACCGTTGAAGGCATTCGTTTGCTCGATGTAGATCCAGGAAAAGCCACCAACAGAACCGTGGTCACTTTTGTTGGGGCACCAGCAGATGTCATTGAGGCCGCATTCCGCGGAATACAAAAAGCGGCGGAAGTAATCGACATGCGCAATCACACGGGAGAACACCCACGCATGGGCGCTACCGATGTTTGTCCGCTCATCCCTGTATCAGGAATTAGCATGGAAGAAACCGCTGAATATGCCAAAAAATTGGCCAAACGGGTTGCCAACGAGCTTCAAATCCCTACTTATCTATACGAATACGCACAAAGCAATCCCGCTCGCACCAACCTGAGTGTGATCCGCGGCGGCGAATACGAAGGATTCTTCGAAAAAATCAAATTGCCCGAATGGACGCCCGACTTCGGCAAGGCAGAAATGAACCCCACCGCGGGCGCTACGGTCATTGGCGCAAGAGATTTCTTGATCGCCTACAACGTAAACCTAAACACAAAAAGTACGCGCATCGCCAACAGAATCGCATTTGACGTTCGAGAGGCAGGCAGAGTAAAACGCGAAGGCAACCCCTATTCTGGAAAAATCGTGACCGATAAAAACGGCGAAGCCATCAGAATTCCTGGCAAGCTAAAAAGCGTAAAGGCCATTGGTTGGTATATTGAGGAATACAACATGGCCCAAATTTCCATGAACCTCACCAATTATAAAATCACACCCTTGCACGTGGCCTTTGAAGAAACCCGAAAGGCGGCCGACGATCGTGGCGTTCGCGTAACAGGCTCGGAATTGGTGGGCCTGATACCCTTGCAACCCTTATTGGATGCGGGCAAGTACTTTTTAGAAAAACAAGGTCTGAGCAGTGGCGTGAGTGAAAGTGAATTGGTTGACTGCGCCGTGAGAAGCATGGGATTAACCGAGCTCAGTGCATTTGATCCTGAGAAAAAAATCATTGAATATCTGCTGAGAGATGCAGGCGCTTCCAGATTGGTAAACATGACCGTACGCGGTTTCGTGAACGAAACCGCCAGCGATAGCGCAGCACCGGGCGGCGGAAGCATTTCCGCACTCGCCGGCGCATTGGGCGCTGCGTTGGGCACCATGGTGGCCAACTTGAGCGCCATTAAAAAGGGATGGGAAGATCGCCTTGCAGAATTTTCGCCCTGGGCCGAACAAGGTCAAACACTCAAAGACAAACTTCTTGCCCTCGTAGATGAAGATACTCGCGCTTTCGATGCCATCATGAACGCTTTCGCCCTGCCCAAAGACACCCCCGAACAAGTATCTGAAAGAAAACAAGCCATCCAAAACGCATCAAAATACGCAACCGAAGTCCCCTTCCGCACCATGCAAACGGCCTTCGAATGCATCCCGCTTCTCAAACAAATGGCCGAACATGGCAATCCCAACTCCCTGTCCGACGTAGGCGTGGGCGCCCTGTGTATCAAAACCGCAGTAAGAGGTGCTTGGCTAAATGTTTTGATCAATGCACAAGGACTGAGCGACAAAACTTGGGCCGAGAACATCGTTACCGAAGCCAGAGCCCTCTTGGCCAAAAACCATACTGCCTGCGATGAAATCATCTTGGGCATTGAAGCAAAACTCGGCGGATAATGCATAGCCTTCCCGCAATTCGCCATTACTTCAACCGCCCCCAAATGCAACCGCAAAGCCGTAGCACCTCATTTTTGTTATTGAGCCTTTGCTGGATGCTAACCAATACCGCATTGGCGCAATTCGCCCCCGCCGCGGGAAAACCAGGCTCTACCACCATC
>CANHGC010000270.1 GCA_947460045.1 Bacteroidota bacterium
GCGCGTGTTGTTTGCCCAAGCCGCCACCTGCACCTGTGACAATGGCGACACGTCCTTGAAAATCGATGCTCATTTTGATTGCCATAATTGAATGATTTGATCAGTTGGTGGTAGACTATTTTCGCGTCCATGTGCCCCACACCCATTTCTTTTAAAATCGATCCATCAGGCAAATCATTTTGAATTAAATTAACGAATTGGTCTACGTTTTTTTGAATAGTTAGAGGTAATAAAAACTGAGATTCCGGGGTAAGCATTAGTACAAGTCGAAAGACATCAGACTTGTGCTTTTTCATTTGCTTCGCATCTACTTTTATTCCATTCTCAATACGCTCCTTAATTTCTAAATATGCAATAATTTTCAAACAAATCAACGCTTCAACATTCGCAAGATGTAATCCATCCTGAAACTGGCTATGTTCAATGACGAAATTGTAATATTCATTATTGAGAAGAATCGCTGAGAGACTGGAGAGATCATCATCGCTAGGAATTGGTGTCAAGTGAGCATCATCAGGCAAAACAATCACGTCTGGCGTTCTTGAAAAAATTTCTATTTGAAAAGGGAAATTAGTATTCTTCGGATTTTTGAAACGATAATATTGACGATTATCCGAACTCTTCTCTTTTGCCCGATACTCTCCCGCCTTGATAAATCGCCAAAACTGATTAACAAAAGCAGTACTCAAAGCTTCAACGATCAATATGATGTCGATATCCTTCGTCGCCCTAGGAATAAACCCTGCCTCATTGATAATAATATCGCAAGCCGTTCCGCCAATAATGACATAATTTTCAGGATACTCTTCAAAGTATTTTTTAAATACATCAATTCCCACTACCATACATATATTCTCAGAATTTGTTCTAAAGCCATTTCAATCCTTTCATCGCTGCTATTTTGTATACTTAGGTAAAGCGAAAGTGGGTCAACCACATTGGAATCTGACACTATGCTTAATGGCTTATATTTCCATACTTCCAACGCATATTTACCTTCATAAGGATTGGCATTCACCAAACTATTGCTCTTTTTCAATGCATAGAATTGATCTTTATCAATGGCATAATATTGTTGACTGCTCGGATTTAAGGTTGTAAAAAACGGCAAGGCAGAAGTATCACTAAACAACAAGTCCAAATCTTTTGGCTTTTCATCTACAAACACTGTTTTTAGAATCGGACTTGTCATTAAATTATCGCTCGAAGCCTTATCCCACAAAACCTTTTTTTCATACCGAAAACGAATAAACTTCTCCTTTTCGCCAAACACATCCAACAGCCCATGATTTTTTAGATTCTCAATTGCATTGCTTATCGTCATCGCTGTGTAACCAAACTTTACTGCGATATCCTTGAAAGAATGTTCTTCTAATTTCCAAATCAAACCACTGCTAAGAATATGGTAAATCAATAAAAACTGAGCAGATGGCAACAAACTTTTAGCCTTCTGATTCAAATCCTGACGATGATAACTTTCGCGTAAGTCAATCAACAAATCAGGCAAATACATTTGTTTAGATGCAACGACAAAGTTGACGCCCTTTTCAATTAAACGTTTTCGATTATAGGCTTCGATTTTCCCAAGTACTAAAACCACAGATTTTTTGATTCGATTCCTTATTTGAAGAACTTGTTTTTCTGCTTGTAGAATACTCAACCCACCTTCGCTCTTTGGCGCTGCAAATACCACATCTCTACTAAAAAGATTGACATTATATAGGTTATAAGATTCGTTTATATACATTGGCAACAGTCCCAAATCGCTTTTTGCCATGGGAACAGCATCAACCCGAATACCAAGCACCTCTTCTAAATATGTGATCACATCCTTCATTTCTCTATTATATGTAAATCTAAATTTGCACAATAAAGCAATACACTTTATTGTGCAAATTTAGATTTATCCAATTGAATTACAACACAATAACCCTTCCACAGTCAAACAATTTATGTTCCCTCTGTTGAACATACCCCAATTGATTGGTTATTACCCGGGTATTACCAATATGAAAATCAGGCATATTGCTATGATGATGCCCGAAACCCCAATAACTAATTTCGGATGACTCGATAAAATCATATAACTCCGTCGCAAATCCTTCATTCAAAACATCACCTTTGAATTGCGGGGGATAGTTTAAAAATGTGGGACAATGATGCGAAAACACAACCACTCTTTCTCCGTTATTATCCTTGACAGTTTGTTTTATAAAATCCAAACTCTCTCGATGAAGGGCGTTGTAATGTTCAGCAGTAAAACGTCCACCATTGAAATTGATGCGGTGAAAATCACTCATACCTCTTTCTATCTTCCATTGATTTACCTCGCTAATTTGACTCCAAAGTGTGGAGAAAAGAATTTTCACCCCATTGTGATTGACAGAAACATTGTTAACGAGGGTAACATTGCTCTTGATCTTTTCATCGATTTCACCGCACTTTGTTGCAATGTTGAAATGATAGTACTCGTGATTACCGGGAAGCCAATAAGTATGTTCAAAATTGTCGGACAGATAACTAAAAAAGTCATCGTACTTATTCATTATTGAAAACGGTACGATGTCGCCCGCCAATATTAACACATCGCCATTGGGCCTCAAAGGATTCGCACTGATAAATTCTCTATTCTCTGAAAACTCCAAATGGAGATCCGAGGCAAATTGTATTTTTAATTCCATTTTGTTTAAAGAGTTAAAAATAACCATCAACCCCAAGAAACGAATGGCTAACCATGCCGTTTTGCGAAAAACGCAAAAAGTTTTTTATCGCGGACTGCCTACCCAAAGACATTCCTCCAGCACGGGATACCTCTCAAAATAGTGTTTGCCCTCTGGTATTAGGTCCAGCAGCCGCTGCGCGGCTACTGGCTGAATCAAACGAACCGAATAATAACTAACCCGATCCATCTTCTTCTGGTATTTACGCTTGTCCGCAAAAGAAATCGGAATCGCCCGGGTCGTAGATAATCCATCGGCCAGAATTTGCCAGTTCCCCGGCAATTTGACCTCTAACGCCTTCTCAAACAACAGCCGCCCCAATGAATCATAGGCAGAAATCTCTAGCGGCACCTTGCCATTATCGATCAACCGAGAATTTAATTGTATAAAAAACTGATCCTTCACGCCCCACCATCCACTCGGAATCAACTTCATCACCACCGGCAACATCGCCTCGGCCACCCTTCCTTGCGACGATTTCAAC
>CANHGC010000271.1 GCA_947460045.1 Bacteroidota bacterium
CATTACAGCCTTTGGCTCAACCAAAAAAACAAATTCTCACTGGGTATAGGCACCGCATGGAAATCCGGCATCGCCACAGAAACCACCACCACCGTGGACCCAATTTCCATCGCGCAACCCGCCATACAAGGCAACTACATCCACCAAAGCCCCCGTTCAGGTAGCCTCATCATCAGCCTTCGCGGTGCCATCACACTTCAATCAATCCAACCAGAACGATGGCTCTTCGGCACAAGCAATTCAATGCCAATGCCGCCCAGTTTTGACTACCAATACCTCTGGAATACGGCACAATGCATTTGGCTGGGCCCCGCCAAAAAACAAAAACATGGCACCTCTTTGCCTGCCGAAAAAGGAACCTGGGAAACCCTACAACCCTTCGTATCATTCACACAATCCCCACAAACCAATTTCTTGGAAGCAGGCTTGTGTTTTTCTCATACAAAATCATGGTCGCTGCTTGGCGCCCTCAACACATCGTCAAAGCCCCTTCGCGTGGGCATCTATAAACACAATCAATCATGGAAAGCAGGAATGGAAGTGCAATGGCATCAGCAACTCGGTTGGCTGGGCGCGTTGCAATGTCGGTATGTGTGGCAATAATCGCTTCAGCCACAAAGCCCTCGTGGGCACAAATCACAACACCCCAACAAGATTTATTGGGATTTCCACCCATTCCCATCAACCAACTATCCAATCAAGAACTGATTGCCCACCCAGCCCTTACCTACGAAGAAGCACTGGCCATCATTGAACACAAAAAACAATATGGTCAATTCCTGCATACCCAAGAACTTCTGCATTGTACCTTGTCATTGGAACGCATCGCAGCGTTAACACCATTGATCACCATCTCGCCACCCACACAATGGATCAAACAGAATTGGAAACGTCAGTTTCTCGAAAGCAAACAAAGCTTCTCATTCACAACAGGACTTCGGCTTGGCGAGCCGGCAGACACCCTCGGATATCGGTTGCCGGCCATCCCAATACCCGTCCCCGCAATTACACCCAAACTGGCCCAGCATTTCATCCTACCCACAGCCCAATTGCAATGGCGATACCACAACCCAAACAATTTTTCCATGGGGCTTTCTATGCAAATAGATGCGGGTGAGAGAATTCGCCATCCCAAAGACCTCATACAAAAATTCCACCTCCGCACAGGGGATTTCAAACGCATCGACCAAATAGTGGTGGGTAGATATTCCATACAGTTGGGACAAGGGTTGGTGCAGGGTGGATTATCGGGCTATTGGAATGCACCCATCGTTTGGGCCAGAAAAACCCCCGATTGGCAACTGGCCGAAAAGCGGGGTTGGGATGAGTATCGCGGACATTCTGGCGTGGGGATTTCAGTAAAATCACCCAAAAATGGACTCAAATGGATGGTCGCCGCATCTCGGGAAAACATCTCGGCACGCATCGATGAAAATGGAAACATATCCAGCCTCATCACCGACGGAAATTTCAGTACCGCCCGCCAACTTTCACAACAATACAACACCGTACAATCACACGCCACCGTAGCCCTACTAACCACGAAAGGACTGGGGTTTGGCCTCAGTGGATATCGCTACAACCGCGAGTGGGCCAAAGAAAAAGTGAGTGCATATCCTGAGGTATGGTTTACCCATTATCACCGAAATGGCGATTTACAATTTGGGCACTTGGCCCTGCAATACAACCTACCCGCGATAGTATGGGGCTATGTTCGACCCATCAACAAAACCACAGACCTTTCGGTGCGCACATATTGGATCCACAGAGATTTCAAGCCACCCCAAGGATTATTCAATCAGTTCAACAACAACCAATGGAGGGTGGCCGCAATGTATTCTCAGGGCAGCGCCGGAAAAAAATTATGGCGTTGGGGTGTGGAGATGGGCAAAGACATCAAATACAACCCCAGCAATGGTGTGAGGAGATTTCATTACAAACAGCAATTTCACTGGGAGAAGTCGTTGTTCAGCGGTGTACGTTGGCAGGGCGATTGGCAAATGAACTTCAACCATGATCAACCAAGGTCTGATGATTTTTTTGCGCAATGGGAACATCGATTTTCTGGAGAAATTCGGTGGGTGCTAGGCGGGTCTGGAGGCGGCGGACCTGCCTCCGGCTGGTCCGCCGCCGGACAAGTAACCCTCATTCCGCACACCATCCAAACTGAATACTTCCCAGAGCCACAATCCGCGGAATCTGTATTGATTTCCATCACCACCACCTATCGAAAACCCTTCACATCATTCAAATTTTCAGCCCAATTCCTTCATTTCAATGCCACCCAACCCCTGTATTTTAGCCCCATTGCCATGCCCTCCGAAATCAACAACTATGTTCTGTCTGGCAAAGGTACGGCCATCAATTTCCTGTCCCAGACCACCCTCAAACACTCCCACCACAAACAAACCCACATCGCACTTCGAACAGAAATCATCGTGAAAAACACAACAGAAAAGCCCTTCCAACCCCGTATTTTTGTATCACTATGGTGGAAATAACCCAAGCCAAACTCTCTGTCAACGTCAACAAAATCGCCACCATCAGAAATGCTCGCGGTGGCAACAACCCCAACGTGCTACAAGTGGCTTTGGATTGTGAACGATTTGGCGCCCAAGGCATCACCGTTCACCCCCGCCCAGATGAACGCCACATTCGCTACAGCGATGTGATTGAACTCGCCCAACACGTCACCACAGAATTCAACATTGAAGGTTACCCATCCGAAGATTTTTTACAACTCATCGAAACCGTAAAACCCCACCAAGTAACCCTGGTGCCAGATCCACCAGATGCCATTACTTCCAACGCCGGCTGGGACACCATCACACACCAAGAATACCTCACGCAAATCATCGCTCGCATCAAAAAAACCGGTGCCCGCGTTTCCATTTTCCTCAATCCAAACCCAGAACTCATCCCATCGGCAAAAGCCACAGGTACCGACCGCATAGAACTCTACACCGAAGCCTATGCCACGCAATTTCATCACAACCCCGAGCAAGCCCTGCAACCCTATATTCACACTGCCCAAGCAGCGGTAAACATGGGATTGGGGGTGAATGCCGGACATGATCTCGACCTGCATAACCTCAATTACATGGCCAAAAATTTGCCTGGATTGTTAGAGGTATCGATCGGACATGCACTCGTTTGTGACGCGCTGTATTTGGGACTTCAAAATACCATTCAAATGTATTTGCG
>CANHGC010000272.1 GCA_947460045.1 Bacteroidota bacterium
ATGTGGTTTGACTCGCGCAATTCATTCATATCGGCCGATCCGGTGAATGTGTTTGGACTGCGTTACGGTCTTAGTTGGGGCAAAGTGTCGGCCTATACCGGTTACTATTTCACCAGTTACAATCAGTTGAACGATGGCGATACCATTCAATACAAATTCAATTATTTGAGTAGTACGTATGAGTATAGGCTATACAAAACGCATCGGTTTTCGCTAACGGCTTTTGGACAGTTGGGGGGCGGTCTTCGCACTGTGAATCACCTCACCAATAACAACATCGCCAACACGCAGCAATTTTTCATGCCCATTGAATTTGGTGCTTATGGATCGGTTCGATTTTTACGCTATCTCGGGGTAGGCGGTGGTTTGGGTACGCGCATCGCCCTGTTTCCTGGCGGAAGGAATTTTTCGGGCCCCATATATTATCTGGGGTTTACGTGTTTTCCAGGTACGCTTTACGACGATGTGAAACGCAAGGCCTCAAAACGCGGGATTCGCATACCTTAAGGCGTTTGGCGATTGCTTCTTAAGCGATGTTTACTTTTTCTCGGCAGCGGCTTTTTGATCGCGTTCCTCATCGAGGTGCTTCAAAAATTCCACCATCTTGTCTACATCGATGCGATTGGCCACGATTTTTCGGTCTGCATCCAACACATAAATGGTTGGGGACGAAACCACGTAGTAGCTGTAAAGGGCGTCGGCGTATTTCTGGCTTTGCACTTCGCCACGGATCAAGTGTGTAAAGGCTTGGGTTTCTGGGTGGGTGTTGTAGTACTCTTCCCATTCTTTCTTTTTGTCGCCGCTCGATAGGGCGATGACTTTCCATCCTTTGTCTTTGTTGGCTTCGTAGATCTTGGCCAGTTTTGGCATCACCTCTTTACAATGTCCGCAGGTAGGATCCCAGAAGATCATCACAACATAAGGTCCGCGAATTTTTTGGGTATTTACCCAGTTGCCTTTGATGTCTTTCAGTTCCAGTTCGGGGGCTGTTTCGCCAATGAGGGTATGTGCTCTGCGGAAGGCGTTTTCACACATTTTGTTGATGGTGGTACTGTCTACCCACCAGCTTTTTCCTTGGCAGTAGGTGCTCATGGCCATTCTCACAAAGGCGCGGTCTAGGCCCATGATGTTGGAACTTTCGAAGCGGTTTGTGAGGTACCAAATGAGGTATTTTTCCATTTCGATGGTGTTTTTGCATTGATCGAGGAGTTTCTCAGCTACCATCATACAGGTGTCGGCATCGGGCACGATGATTTTATCGAAATAGAAATCGAGGCGTTGTTTTACAATGTTTACTGGCATGCGCAGCAATCCGTCATCGCCAAAATCCATGTGGTCGAGGTAGTGGTTTTTGTACCAACGAAGTGGGAATGTGCTGTCTTTGGTGCCATTGGGCAATGCAGGGAATACTTCGGGGTAGGGGATATTGATCATGGCTACCAAGAATTTCGAAAGCAAATGGCCGGGGTTTTTGAGTATGTAGGCCGAATCGTAATTGCCTTTTTCGTTGAGGTATTGATCGCGAATGGCGTTGAGAGAATCTTTGGTGCTTTGGGGTGCCATGGAATCGGCTTCCATGACTTGGTCGATGGCCATGAGTTTTTCGATGACGGCCACTTTGCCTTTTTGGTATTCCACGAACGCAGCATTTTCTGTTGAGCCTGCAACGGTCATGGATTTATAATAATCGCGGGTACTCCAAGCGGTATCAAAATCGATTTGGAAATCGAGGTCGTCATCGATGATGAATTCAAAGTAGTCGCGTTTTTTGGGGAACACGAACAAGTACATGCCGCGTTGCAATTTTTTGGTGCCCACGAAATTGGCAACACCGTTTTTGTCGATCACGGCAGTATCGCGAAGGTATTTCCCACCAATGTTGTGGTCGGCCAGGTAAACGGTATCACCGGCGTAGATGTTGGTGATTTTGGGCGTGGCTTTGGGTGGGGTGATGGTTTTGATTTTGAATCGAATGCTATAGTTGCCCGGTTCACGACCATCCCAAGCGGGTGCATTTTTGATGTTGGGGTAATTGCCAAACACGTTGGGTTTTACTGGCGCAGTGCGCGTGTAAGGGGTGAATTTGAGTTTGGTTTGAAGTTGTGCGTTGAGTGCTTCTTCGGTTTGGTTGTTGATTTGGGGTACAACGTATTGATCGTTGGGAGAATCAATTGTATTGGTGTTCACAATCACAGATTCTGCGGGGGCAGCTTCTGAGGTAACGGTTTGCGCAGGGGGCGTTTTTTTATTCTTTTTGGCTTTTTGTGCATAGACGGGATTGGCGCTACCGAAGGCAGCTGCTAGGCTTAAGAATAAAGAAATGCTGTAAAATGATAGGTTGCGCGTAGTGTTCATATTCATAATTTTGAATGCGGTTCAAAGTAGACAAATTTTGTTCCAATTTTGTTGTTTCCAGATGAAAGACGATTCTTTTTACGAAAAGGTGTACGAAGTGGTGCGATTGGTGCCTCGTGGCAGGGTGACATCCTACGGTGCCATCGCCAAGTATTTGGGTGCCGCGCGTAGCAGCAGATTGGTAGGATGGGCCATGAATGTTTGTCATGACGTGATACCTCCGGTGCCGGCCCATCGCGTGGTGAATCGTTTGGGGGTATTGAGCGGGAAGGCGCATTTTGCATCGCCCGAAGTCATGGAGAATCTGTTGCGTGCCGAGGGCGTTGAGATTTTGGGGGATTGCGTGCAATCCTTTGATAAGATTTTTTGGGACCCTGAAAGGGAACTGAGTTTGGATTGATTATTTGAACAGATCCCACCACCAAGTACCTTTTGGATGGGGTGCGGTTACCGACAGCGAGGGTTGCGAAGAAACCACGTGGGGGGTAATGAGCTTTCTGCTATGCAATCCGATGGAGCGATCAGGCAAGGGTTCGGTGGCGCCGTATTTGAGATCGCCAAGTATGGGACAGCCCATTTTCGACAACTGTGCTCGGATTTGGTGAAAGCGACCGGTTTCGAGGGTGATTTCATAGAGGGATCGGCCCGCAAAATTTTTGAGTAGTTTGTAATGTAAAACACCGGGTTTGGTGCCGGGTTTGTGGGTATTGTATGCGTGTGCCCTTTTGGTTTCGCTGTTTTTAAGCAAGTGGTGGGTGAGGGTGCCTTCTTCGTTTGGTAACGATTTTGTGGTGATGGCGTGGTAAATTTTGGTGTTTTTCTTTTCGCGAAAAATCTCATTCATCCG
>CANHGC010000273.1 GCA_947460045.1 Bacteroidota bacterium
CAATCTGGGAATGGGAAAAATGCATCGCTGGCCATCACTGCGCCTTCTAAATCAAATCCAAAGCGGTTGGCTTTTTCTATGGCTTGTTGCAGCGCATCTACGCGAGACGTTTGACCGGTACCAGAAGCCAAAAGTTGTTGGTTTTTCACCAAAACGATGGTATTGCTTTTGGTTTGCTTGACCAATTTCACGGCAAATTCAAGGTCGTGCAATTGTTCCGCGGTGGGGGCGGTGCTGGTTACGGCCGACATATGGGTTTGGTTTTCGGTCACTGAATCGCGATCCTGCACCAAATGGCCGTTGAGGGCGGTTCTGATCATTGTGGGGTTGAGTAACACAGTACCCGAGGTTTCAAGTACAATGCGGTTGGTTTTGCCTTTCAACAATTCCAAAGCATCGTTGTCATACGACGGGGCGATGAGCACCTCAAAAAACAAGTTGTTGATTTCGGTGGCAGTGGCCAAATCGATGTTTGCGTTGGTGGCCAAAATTCCGCCAAAGGCACTCACTGGGTCACAAGCTAGGGCAGTTTTCCAAGCATCGAGCACATGGGAACGGGTGGCAACGCCGCAGGCATTGTTGTGTTTGATGATCACAAAGGTGGCGCCATCGGTCACGTTGAATTCATTGAGTAGGCAAACGGCGCTGTCTACATCCAACAAATTGTTGTAACTGAGCTCTTTCCCTTGGTGTTTTTTGAACATGGCTTCCAAGTTGCCTTTGAAATACCCTTTTTGATGGGGGTTTTCTCCGTAGCGCAATGCGTAGGTTTTATTTCCAGCAAACCAATCGGCGATGAGGCCATCGTATTCGGCGGTTACGGCAAAGGCTTTTCCAGCAAATTGCTTTCTTTGTGCCAAGCTGAGGCTGCCATTTCCTTCGGTGAATGCATTGAGGAAAGAAGCGTATTCGTTTTTATGGGCGATGATGGTTGTGTGTGCGTGGTTTTTTGCACCGGCACGAATCAAAGAGACCCCACCAATATCAATTTTTTCGATGATGTCTTGCTCAGATCCACCGGCAGCAACGGTTTCGGCAAATGGGTATAAATCCACCATGACTAGGTCAAACAATGGGATTTCATACTGGGCGATTTCCTCCATGTCCTGGGCCAATTCTCTGCGAGCCAAAATACCACCAAACACTTTTGGGTGAAGGGTTTTCACTCTGCCGCCAAGAATGGATGGGTATCCGGTGATGTCTTCTACAGCTACACAAGGAATGTTCATGTCTTCGATGAACTTGCGCGTTCCACCGGTAGAATAAAGGGTTACATTTTTTTCGTGTAGGGCTTTGACGATGAGGTCAAGACCGTCTTTGTAGAAAACGGAGATAAGGGCAGATTGTATCGGAGAATTCACGCGGCAAAATTAGGCATTCCAAGCGGGGAAAACCCATGAAATCTCGGAAGTTTATCCCAAGTTTTTCACAGTGCGATTTTGCACTTAGGGCGTTGGTGTAAGTATTGGATTGGCAGGTGTTTTGCTGCCTCTGTGGTGTTTGGGTGAGTAGGGGCAATGCCTACATCCGTTTCCACAGCAAAATCCTCTTTGTAGATGGTACTTCTCGGTGAAAACGATGAAGCCGTTTTCGTAATAATACTCAACGGGCGATCCGTGAGGATCGCCCGTTGAGGGAATTTCATTCTTGGATGGATCCAACATGTTCCGCGCGTTTGCTTGGTTTAGTCTTTTCCGTGGCAGGCTTTGAATTTCTTTCCGCTGCCGCATGGACAGGGGTCGTTTCGCCCAATTTTCAAATCATTGATGATTGGATTTTGGGTGGGTCTTGGCGCAGGAGCTTCTTGTGGTATGTTGGCCATTTCTGGGCTTCCCAAGGTTTCCATTTCAGGTCGGCTGGTTTGGATTTTTGGGTCGGTTCTGCGCATTGCAGGACGGGCTTCGGCCACCTCGTTTTCGGCGTGTATGCGGGCCCGGAACAACATGCCCAAAACTTGGGTGTTGATGCGCTGCAACATTTTACCAAACAACTCAAAACTCTCGATTTTATAAATCAGCAAAGGATCTTTTTGCTCGTATTGGGCGTTGTGAGAACTTTGTTTTAGTTCGTCTAATTCACGCAAATGCTCTTTCCACTCATCATCCAGTACGGTGAGGGTTGTGCTTTTCTCCAACTCTTGTACCATGTTTTTGCAACCCGTTTCTAGGGCTTTTTGCATGTTTACAGTGAGTTGGTAGTTGTGTGTGCCATCGGTCATGGGGACCACCACGTTTTCGATTCTTTCGCCTTGTTCGGCGCGAATGCTACTGAAAACGGGTAGGGCTTGATTTCTCATGGCCTCTGTTTTTGCGGCATAGCGCTGGGTTAAATCATCGAACAAGATATTCGCCAAGTCTTCAGCGTTGCGTGTGCTGTGGAATTTTTCCTCATCAAATGGCAAGTCCATCGCCAAGGTGCGAATCACTTCCATTTCCAGCTCCAAGTAACTGCCGCCATTTTTGTGTTGTTCAACCGTTTCTTGACACCAGTTGTAAAGCATGTTGCGCAAATCAATGCTCAAACGCTCACCAAACAACGCACTGCTTCGCATGCGGTAGATGTTGGTTCGCTGTTTGTTCATCACATCGTCGTACTCCAGCAAACGCTTCCGCACGCCGAAGTTGTTCTGCTCCATCCGCTTTTGGTTGCGCTCAATGGTTTGGGTCATCATGCTGTTCTCGATCACATCGTCTTCGCCGTAGCCAAAACGATCCATCAATTTACTTACACGCTCCGAACCAAAAATTCGCATCAAATCGTCTTCCAAACTCACATAGAATCTGGATGTTCCGGGATCACCTTGACGGCCGGCACGACCTCTTAACTGCCTGTCTACCCGGCGGCTATCGTGACGTTCTGTACCAATAATGGCCAAACCTCCCAGTGATTTTACTTCATCATCAATTTTGATATCTGTACCACGACCTGCCATGTTTGTGGCGATGGTTACTGCGCCTTTCAAACCCGCTTCTGCCACAATGCCCGCTTCGTTTTGGTGCTGTTTGGCGTTCAATACATTGTGTTTGATGCCGCGCAATTTGAGCATTCTAGACAGCAATTCGCTCACTTCAACCGAGGTTGTACCCACCAATACGGGTCTGCCCGCGCTGCTCAATTCAACCACTTCTTCAATCACAGAGTTGTATTTGGCACGCTTCGATTTGTACACCAAATCTTCTTGGTCTTTGCGCGAAATGCCTC
>CANHGC010000274.1 GCA_947460045.1 Bacteroidota bacterium
AATTTCTGTGCGGCGCCCCCAGTGGGGTTTGTATTGTTCGGCTTCACATTATACTTGGTATTGCTGCCCAGGGTTTTACTGCCTGTGATGTCTTTCCAAGTATAGTTACCCGTTTCTAGGAAGGGTCTGTGACTTGCGGCGATGTCTGTGCTCTTTTGATTACAGATCACTTGATCGTTGCCCGCCAAACTGACTACCGTGTCATTCACATTCAAAATCACGGTATCGCGCTGAATACATTTCCATTTGGTCTCCATCACTACTACTGAATAAGATCCCTTTTTGTTCACTGTAAGCAAGCGCGTTGTATCACCCGTATTCCATTTATATTTCACTGTATCTGCATTTTGTGCATCAAACGTGGCTGTTTCATAGGTACAAATGCGCTGATCGGGTCCGAGACTCAACTTCGGCAATGGCTTTAAGAATATCGTTGCGGTATCATAGAAAATACATCCATCACCGTCGGTAATTCTAATACGTACTGTTGAATCCCTGTTGATGTTGGGGATGCTCAAATCACTCAAAGTATCTCCAGCGATGTGGTATTCTGATTTCCAGGGTGTTTTGGTACCGGTATCTTTTACGATTCTTGTCCAATAGTACTTGAAATTCGGCTTACCATACAACACATTCGCCTTCAATTTCATGGTTGTACCGAAACACGCAAACGTATCTGCATCGGCCATCACAACTTGTGGGGGATCAGGAATGATTACGGTATCTCTGTAAATGGTTGGACAGTTGTCGCTGTTGTTCACCGTATGTACTACGATGTACTTACCACCACGATAGAAAATCATTGTATCAGCTTTCTTGGTGCTGTAAAAAATCTCTTTCGATCCCAAACTATCTCTCACGCTCCATTTAAACTGTGGAACACCTTTAAAAGCCGCACTCACTTCTGCCGACATTGCAAATTTACCGCAAGGAAGATTTTTATATGTACGCTTCGAGAATGCACGGGGGTTTACTTTCACTTTGAAACCACGAATCGCTTGCGATGGTTTGGGACAGTGTTCGTCTGTAACGGTTACTGTAAATGAATAAGCCACATCAGAGGCCATACCCACCGGTGGCGTCCATTCGAAATTGGCAAAAGCTTTGCGTTTTTCTGGCCAATCGTTTTTATTGGCCAATGTGAATTTCGCACCAGGTATACCTTTGTTCCATTTCAACATGGTTGTATCAGGAATGGTTTGATAAGGCGTAAATGTCTCGTCATCCGATTCCACTTTGAATTTCAGCGTTTCCCCTTCACAAACTTTCCAGTTGTAAGGACCAAGAACCGTTGGCGCTTTGTTGTATCCGCAATCGTCTTTTACAATCAACTGCATATCACGCCGTGTTTTACCTATGACTACCCATTTTTTCGATGCGCTATCCTGCCGCCATTCCGTCATTTCGATTACCGCAATACCCACTTCGTCGCATTTGGTAGGTGTAAAAATGATATCCCCAGCAGATGTATCGAAGTGCAAACCACGCGGTGGTGATGTTTTTGGATTCGGTGAACATTTGATGGTTGTTGGAGGAATACAATAAGGAGTCATGAAATAACGCGCATCAAAAGGCGTTGCATATGAAACCGAATTGTTGGGCAATGAGTTGATACCGTGAACCAAACGATAAGAGAAAGAATCGTAATCTACCGTATCAATGGCACCATTGTTAAAATAATAGGCTTGGTTACAACACAAAAATCCAATTGGAGGATTCGACAACTGAGGTGAAGAATTACATTTATTGGTGGTTTTTGCGATGTTACAAATGTTGATCATACAGGTTGTCCAGAAATCGTTGTTTGCCGGACCCGTGGTGATTGCACCATTTCTACAACATTGTCCGATGTAAAACGTCACTTCACAACAAGTACTCTTACCCACGAAGTTACTCAATGGGGCTTTTGTAAAATCTACGGTTACCTCGTAAGTATGTTCTTCGATACCTTCTCCAGTGTTACCTGTGTTTTGGGGTGTACACGGAGAAGACGCTGTAGAGCATCGGGGTGTAACGTCTTTAATACCAGTACGGGTAATTGAAATGTTTGAACTACCGCATCCATTACCGCCGTTTGTACCAGCATACACACCAAAAGATGGTCCGTTGAAGGAAATACCTCTACAATCTCGATAAATTTTGGCGGTAATTTTGTATTTGCCGCCGCCCAAACATCGATAAGACATGTCTCCACCCATCATGTGAGATGCTCTCAAATCTCTTGATATTGAGACAGTTAGAAGAATTAAAAGTAATTGTAATAGTCTTTTCATACGAGATGATTTTGTGTTTTTGTGCCTTATTGACATTGAATCAATCTTCGGCGTTGCTCCAAAAATAAGTTTTTTCATTAAAAAGTCAATGATATTTCCTCAAAACGAGCCCCTAATTGGCGTTTTGTTTTCACTCACAATTGGGATAAGTTTGCATTCATGAATTCTAAATACAGCAACCCACCCGCAGCATTGTTCGTACAAAACCGCAAAAAGCTCAGTAACTCTTTACTACCGGGGTCTATTGCTATTTTCCATAGCAACGATGAAATGCCTAGAAACGGAGATGCTTATTTTACATTCAAACAACAATCAGATATTTATTATTTAACAGGTATTGACCAGGAGGACACAATTGTGGTATTATTTCCCGATTGTCCCAATCCGTTGTACCGAGAAATGATATTTGTAAAAGAAACCAGCGAGCAAATCGCTATCTGGGACGGGGCAAGACTCAATCCAAACCAAGTATTTGAAGTATCAGGAATATCAAAAGTTTTTTGGTATCACGAATTTTGGAAAACCATTCACGCTGCTTTTTTATTGGCTGAGAATATTTACATTAATCTGAACGAAAACGATCGATTCACCGACAAAGTATCCTATGCCAATTTGAGATTTGCCAATGAAATCAAAGCCAAGTACCCTGCACACAATTTCAAGCGCTCCGCCCCCATTCTGGCCAACTTGAGAATGCGTAAAGAGCCCCAAGAAATCGATCAGTTGAAAGAAGCCATCGCCATCACAAAAAAGGGTTTCGAACGATTGTTGGGTTTTGTAAAACCCGGTGTATGGGAATATGAAATTGAAGCAGAACTCATCCATGAATTCATCAGAAACAGAAGTCGTGGATTTGCTTTTGACCCCATCATCGCCAGTGGGAACAGTGCTTGCGTATTGCACTACATCGACAACAATAAGCAATGC
>CANHGC010000275.1 GCA_947460045.1 Bacteroidota bacterium
CGGCATTGGATTACATCAACGGTGAGTTGGAGGCCTTGTCGCAGGTGAAAATCGCTTTGGGCAATCCAAAAGATGTGGTTTCTGCGGTGAACAAGGTGTTGGAGGAAAACGCATCCATGCGCAAGCAGTTGGAGCAGCTAGAATTGCAGCAGGTGATGGGATTGAAAGCGGGGTTGGTGCAAAAAGTACAAACCGTAGCGGGCGTGCCCATGGTGTTAGAGCAATTGACCTTGCCAAGTGCGGATGCCGCGAAACAGTTGTGCTTCCAGTTGAAGCAAGAATTGAGCAATCCGGTGGTGGTTTTGGCCTATTTGGCTGACGATAAGCCGGGTTTGGCCATTTACATCGACGATCAATGGGTTGCTGAAAAAGGGTGGAATGCGTCGCAGATGATTCGCGAATGCGCCAAGGAAATTCAGGGCGGCGGGGGCGGACAACCGTTCTTTGCTACAGCAGGCGGTAAAAATGCAGAAGGCTTGTCGGCTGCGTTGGCATCGGCAAAGTCGCTCTTGGGGGCTTAATGGCCTTTCGGGAGCGATTTTAATTCGGGTGCACGAATGACTCTGTGGGCTTGTACCCGGACTAGTCTTTCCAGATTTGTCCGTGGAACAGCTTAACCACTTTTTTCGTTTCGAAGAAAGGCTGATCGTTGTAAATATCGCCGATGGCGTGCAATTTGATCTTCGTTTTTTGCGAATATTCAATCACTTCGTTGATTTCTTCGGCCAAGTCACCGCCTTTGAGCAAGAAGAAACGGGGCTTGCCACTCCAATGGTTTTCCATCCACTTCCATAGTTCAATGGCAGGAGCCACCGCGCGGGCCACGGCACCATCGAATTTCATGGGCAGTGATTCTGTGCGCTCTTGAATGGCGGTCGCGTTTTTGAGTCCCAATGCCTCAATCACGGCTTGTACTACGGCGATTTTCTTTCCGATGCTGTCTACGAGCGTAAATTCCACATTGGGGAACATGATGGCCAGTGGGATACCGGGGAATCCGCCACCGGTGCCAATGTCAATGAAATGCTGCCCCGGAATGAACTCGCAGGTCTTTGCCAACGCCATGGAATGCAACACGTGATGAACATAAAACATGTCCATGTCTTTTCGTGAAATCACATTCACACGTGCATTGTGGTCGGCATATAGCGGGCCCAATTGTTCGAATTGCTTTTTTTGTACCTCTGTGAGGTTGGGGAAATATTCGAAAATGATTTCAGGTCCTACCATATAATTTTTTTTGTAAAGAATGCGTTTATGCCGGTAACCACGTACCAAAAAGATTCAAACAAGTTGAACAAGGGATACATGGGGATAGATTTACTCATCTCCAACAGTTTGCCTTTTTTGTAAAAAACAATCCATTCAGGGGTGATTTTGATGATGATGGCGATGGTTGGCCACAACCACTGTGAGCCCAGCACAAACCACAAGATGATGCCAACCCAAAAGAACAATTGTGCCATGGGATAGATCGATAAGAGTTGTTTTACGCCAGATTGATACGATTTTCCAACCCACATGTGTCGGTTTTTTTGCTTCCAATAACCTTTCCAATTGGTTGGTCCTTCGCTATAACAAAAGGCGTCTGGGTTGATGCAAACCACGGTGTTGCTGCTGTTGGCGGCTTCTTGCACGAACAGATCGTCGTCGCCCGCGGGCAAATGGTGGTGGCTGCTAAAGCCATTCACACTTTCGTACACTTTGCGGGTATAGGCCAAATTTCTGCCCACGCCCATGTAGGGTTTGTTGGAAGCGGCCAAGCCCAGATAATGCAACGCCGTGAGCAGGTTTTCGTGTTGAATGAGTGCTGCGAGGAAGCCTTTGCCGGTTTTGATGGGGGCAACGCCCAATACGATGTTTTTCTCTGCGGTGAATTGTGTGGCCATGTGTTTCAGCCATTGATCGCTGCTCGGTGTACAGTCGACATCGGTGAGCAAAAAGTGCTGGTATTGGGCTTTTTTAATGGCTAGTGTGATGGCCAATTTTTTTCCACCCATTTTCACGAAATCGGCATCGAGTGAAACCACTTTCAGTTTGGGATGGATTTGTTGCTGTTCGATGAGGAACAATGGCGTGTTGTCTGTGCTTCGATCGTTGGCGATGATCACTTCAAAATGGGGATAATCTTGAGCCAGCCAGTTTGGTAAGTTTTTCTCAAGGAGTTTTCTTGCGTTTCTGCTGGCCACGATGATGCTGATGCCGGGGGCGTTGCCGATCACGGCTTGGGCTTCGGTGCGCTTGACTTTGCTGAAGTAACCAAACAAGAAAATGAAAGCGAAAATCATCGACAATCCCACCACAATGGCAAAGGAAACATCGATGCGTTCAAAGGACAGTTGTTGTATAAAATCTTGTGTATTCAATTCAATTCAAATGATGAAAGAACAAAGTTAATCAACCCATGCCATATCCATATGAATGGGGATTGATTGGGGAAAAGGTTTGGGGCGATGGATGGGAATTTTACCCACGAATTTGTTGTGAAGTAGATGGTCAATTGCGATAATAAACACTATCGGTTCAGCATCAATTCTTCGGTGCTGATGTTGATGTTCTTAGCCATGGCCTCCGTGGGTAGGTCGCTGTCGTCGCCGTTGAAAGGGTTCTCGATTTCTTCCGCGATGAGCTCAATGCTTGCCAAAACATACAACACAAACATGGTTACGGGAGCAATTAAGAAGTACAACTGCGTGCTATAAACGATGGGGAAAATCATCACATACAAAAAGATGAATTTCTTGATGAATACCGAGTAAGTGAAAGGGATGGGGGTGTTTTTGATGCGTTCACAACCCCCGCAAACATCCATGAGTTTGTTGATTTCCGCTTTAAAGTGTTCCATTTCAAGGTCTGTGAGGAGTCCGTGTTTGATGTCTGTTTTTAGCGCCGCTACAAACAACTTGGCGATGGTCTGCGGTTGATGGCGGGCCGATTTAATCTCCTTCAAATCCGGCGCAGCGGGGTGGCTGGTGGGGATTTCTGTGAAGAAGTGTGCAGGGATTTTTCTGTCTTGCAGGTGAAATCGCAAGGCCACGGGAAACATGCCCAACAGTGTTTGGTAATATTGTCTTCTGGCGGTGTCATCGGCGGGCAGTGTCGCGTTTAAGTGAATGCACAAGTTGCGAATGGCATTGGTGAGCTCTCCCCAAAGTTTGCGTCCATCCCACCATCGATCGTAGGCGGTGTTGGTGCGGA
>CANHGC010000276.1 GCA_947460045.1 Bacteroidota bacterium
GTCTTTCAGCAAAATCAAAATGGCACCAGTGGCACCCAGATCTTTCATGGTGAAGGGTGTACCATCGTACTTGTAGCCCAAGAGTATTGAATCGATGCGGTTTCGTAAGTCTTCCAATCCTGTGCTCAGGCAAAGAATCGCCATGATTTCTGAGGCGGGGGTGATATCAAATCCGGTTTCTGTGGGGATTCCATTGGCTGATCCGCCCATGCCCGAATTGATCATGCGCAAACTGCGATCGTTCACGTCCATCACACGGCGCCACAAGATTCTCTTTAAACCATTGGGTGTGCCTTGGTTGTTGTAATGGTAGTTGTCGAGCAGTGCTGCAATGGTATTATTCGCCGAGGTAATGGCATGAAAATCACCAGTAAAGTGTAGGTTGATGTCCTCCATGGGCAATACCTGCGAGTAACCACCGCCTGCAGCACCACCTTTCATGCCGAAACATGGACCGAGTGAAGGTTCACGCAAGGCCACGATGGCTTTTTTCCCGATGTGGTTTAAACCTTGTGCCAGGGCCACCGACGTGGTGGTTTTTCCGCTTCCGCTTTTGTTGGGCGTGGTGGCTGTAACCAGGATGAGCTTGCCTTGGGCGATGCGTTCTTGGTTGGGGGTGAAATCTATCTTGGCTTTGTATTTGCCGTATTGTTCAAGGATGTCTGGGTTGATGTTGTTTTCTGTGGCAATCGTTTCGATGCGCTTCAACTGGGCCTGTTGGGCAATTTCAATATCGGTGAGCATAGTGTTTTGTGCGGTAAATATAGGAAAACATTGCGATGAACTAATTCTGCCATGATGAATTTTGTAATTGTTTACTTGGTGTTATTGAATTATGACATAATGTACGTTTTGTTAAAACGTGAGTAATTGTATGATTATATAAATGCAAACATTTGTTGACCCTTTGGAGATTTTGCGGGTTTTCATTTGCGGTAAATACTATGAAAAAAATTACTTTTATCGCACTCCTTACTGCAACGAGTGCATTGTCGGCTCAAGTCATCGAAAAGGTGAACTATGTGGGTGCATTGCACCGTGATGCTTCTAAGGATTGGACCAAAGGTTGGACCGAATGGAATCCAAAGCAGGCTTCTTACCCATCTACAACAGACGCAACGACTTTGAATGATGCATCAGGAATCAAGTCTATTAGCACAACTGTAACATTAGATGCATCTAAAGTGTATTTGTTGACAAGTACATTCGTGGTTAAGTCGGGTGGAAAGTTGGTGATCCCTGCTGGTACGGTGATTCGTGGAGCGGCGGATTTAACAGCAACTCCTAAGCTTTACGCTATGATTTCAGTTGAGCGCGGTGGTATGATTGAGGTTAATGGAACATCAAGCAAGCCAGTTATTATGACGTCAAACAAAGCGGCAGGTTCAAGAGATCGCGGAGATTGGGGCGGTTTGGTGCTTTGTGGTAAAGCTGTAAACAACCAAGGTTTGGATGTGCAGTTAGAAGGTTTTAATAACGTTGCTGTTGATAATACATTGGGAAAATTTGGTGGAACTGATGACAAAGACAATAGTGGTGTGGTTAAGTATGTGCGTATTGAATTTGCAGGTTTGGCTTTCGAACCCAACAAAGAAGTTAACTCATTAACCATGGGTTCTGTGGGATCCGGTACAACCATCGAAGGTGTTCAATGTTCTTTTGGTAACGATGATGCGTTTGAGTGGTTTGGTGGAACGGTGAATTGTAAGAAATTGATTTCGTACAAAACTACGGATGATGATTTTGATACGGATTTTGGTTACCGCGGTACGGTGCAATTTGGTATTGCTGTTCGCGATACCAGTTATTTTGATTTAACTTGGAATGCCACTTCAGGTGCTTCTACATCAGAGACTTTTGAAAGTGATAACGATGCGGCTGGCTCTGGTAGAACGCCATACACGGCAGCCGTTTTCTCAAACATTACCTGTGTGGGTCCAGTATCTTTGGATAAAACATACAACGACTTAACTGCAACTCAAAAAGGTGCTTTCCGTCGTGGTGCTCGTATCCGTCGTAACAGCCGTTTGAGCATTGTGAACTCTATTTTCATGGGATACCGTAACTTTATTATGTTCGACGGTGACAGTACCATCGTTGCTGCTGGTGTGAAGTCAAGCACTATCAGTGAAAAGGGCAACTTGTTCCGCAACAACTACATCGCAAATACGGCTGCTGCCGCTGCCGCTGGTGCAACAAACACAGGCCTTGCCGAAGTAGATTCTAAAAATACGCCATCTGCATTGGACGCTTGGATCAAGTTGAGTGGTAATGCAAACATGGTTGATAAAGCCAAGTACAGCACTGGTTTGATTTTGGTTGATCCTAAAAATGCTACAGCTCCTGATTTCCGTCCAGTTTCTACCAATAGCGATTTGATTGGTAGCAGTGACTATTCTGCCACTTTGTTGAACAACATTGGTACTTATGCTGCATGTGATAACATTTCTATCGAGGCTGCGTCTGTGACGGTTAAATCTGGTAGTGATGCTTCTTTCTTTGTAACTTATCCTGACATCGATGCAACTTACAACTGGCAGTTGAACAAAGGTGCAGGTTTTTCTTCTGTAACAAATGGTTCAACCTACGCAGGTGCCAACAACGATACTTTGTTGGTGAAGTCTGTAACTATGAGCAACAATGGTGAATTGTATCGTTGTTTGGTTAACACTCGTTGGTGCAAGGACACAAGTGCTACTGCTAAATTGACTACTTTGTTCAAGGCTTGTACTTTGATCACTACTCAGCCAAGCAATGCAAGTCAAACCATCGGTTCAGATGCGAAATTCTCTGTAGCTGTGAACGACACTGCGGCTAAATTTGCTTGGGCTTCTGATTTGGATTTGGGTATGCAGAATTTGCCTGTAGGTGCCGCCAAATATGTGGGTGCCAATGGCAAAGAATTGACCGTTAAATCGGCTTCTTTGAGAAACCACAATCAGCCTTTCCGTGTGGTTGCCTTCACAAACGTTTGTATCGATACGTCGAACACCGTGAAAATGACCATCAAAGATTCTTGTATCGCTTTCAAGAGCGTGAAGGTTACCGATACTTTGTTGGTGCGTTTCTCTGTGAAAGTGAGCAGCTTGGACAAAGGTCAGTTGATCAAAGTGTATCCTAATCCTGCACAAAACCAATTGACTATCGACAATGGTAACTA
>CANHGC010000277.1 GCA_947460045.1 Bacteroidota bacterium
ATCACCAAATCTGTGTTGATGAACCGCGCGGCGGCGAAGAATTTGGAAACTGTGGGTGTTGCGGTATATCCGAATCCAGCGGTTGGACAGTTCAACGTGGCATTGACTGAAACATTTGGTACTGATGTGAGCATTGTGATGACCAGCATGACGGGCGCCGTTGTGAAGGTTGTGAAAACCACCAACAACGGTTTGATCCAAGTAGATGCCAGCGATTTGAGCGAGGGTGTTTACATGGTGAAAGTGTTGAGCGGTAATAAAGTGGCTACACAGAAGATTACCATTACCAAATAATTGAAAACGGAGCGTGCAGTTTGCATGCGGAATCATCAGTTATTTTAAAGTTATCGATTAAAAAGAGGGGGCACCGCAGGTGCCCCCTCTTTTGTTTTGTTTAGATTGTTATGGAAATTTTCCACAATTTAAATCAGTAAAAACTTAAAAAACTAAAGTTATTAATAATCTAATTACACAAAACGATAATTTATATCAAAATTTTGCATCAAATGGGTGCCACTTGAGTTATCATTCCTTTTCGTAAACGCTTGTAAATATTGGTGTTTTGTGGTTTTATTCTTAATTTGCGTAACGCTATGAACATGATTGATTGTAGTGTATAAAAATCAATAAGAAATAACTGTTAAAATATGAATATAAAAACTACCAAATCTCAATGGATTGCGTTGTTTTTCAGTTTGTTTGGATTGTACCAGCAGGTGCAAGGACAGGCATGCGGAGCGACCAATTCGAACAACTGTACTTTGATGTGGTATTCGGCGGTGTCGTTCAAGAACAGCGCGGGTTCCACAGCTAGTTATCAGGGTTTGAACTGTACCAACACGGGAAGTTCAAACAAACTCATGACCTCTGGTGCGGTGATGGATTTCACACCTGGAGAGCAAATCACCATGACCATTGAAAACACCTGCTCTTATGCATTGATTGCTGGCGTATGGATTGATTTGGATGGCGACGGAAGTTTCTCTGCTGCTGAATGTATTTCCAAGACGGCTGGTCCGCTCGGTTCAATTGCATCCAACACCACAAAAACCGCTACGCTTACCATTCCTTGTACAGGTGTTAAGCCGGGTAAAGCCATCATGCGCGTTCGTGCATTTTACAGCACAATGGCTGCAAACCAAGGCTGTGGTACCGTGGCTACCTATGGAAACATCATGGATTTTGAGGTGAATTTGAAGGCGGTTTCTCCGCCATCGGCTGATTTTGCAGTACCAACAGGTCCGAATTTTATTAAAACCCCCATTTTGTTTAACTCTACCACAACCAATGCTGCTTACAAACAAACTTGGTCGTTCCAAACCGCAACCAATTTGGTTACATCTGGTCCCAAAGGAAAAGCATCTTGGGCAAACACGGGTTATTACAACGTAAAGTTGAAGCAAGAGTTTTGCGGATTGTCTGATTCAATCATCAAGTCGGTAAAAATTGAAAAGCCTACAGCTACCCCCGTAGCTGAATTTATTGCGAGCACCAACCAGGTGGAAGTTTTTTACCAAGGTCAGTTGTTTGATTTGAGTACCAACGGTGCTTATAAATGGGATTGGAAGGCCACATCGCCATCAGGTACCATTGTATATACAAGTACTGCCCAAAACCCCATTTTCTCTTTCGACGAAGAGGGTTGGTGGGAAATTTGTTTGACTTCAGAAAATGATATCGGACCTTCTTCGAAGTTGTGTAAGAGTCGCTACATTGAGGTGGTCCCTCCCGGTGAGTTTTACATGGGCCCGTCTAAAATCGCCTCTAACCAAGGGGGTGTGCTTTACGATAACGGAGGTAAAACCGGTAACTATGGTAACAACCGTAAAACATCGATCGATTACTTTGAAATCTTCCCATGCGGTGCGAAAGAAATTCGTTTGAACTTCAAGCAATTGAAGTTGTCTTTGGGCGATGGTGGAGACCGTTTACGTATCTATGACGGACAGGATGCATCGGGCAAAGAAATCACCCCCGCGGGTGGTATCACTGGTGTGAACTTTACCATGTTCTCGAAGTCTACTTTCAAAGCGTTCAGCGGTGCGATGTACATCACATTTGAATCGAACAGTGCCAACAACGACAGTGGATTTATCGCTACTTGGGATTCAGAATTGTTGCCCGTAGCCAATCCAAAATCTGGTTACACGGTGGATTATACCCAAGTTGGCAACGGTACCCAAATTGACTTTGTGGGCGACGTGAAAGACGCTCAAGGACAGGTAGATTACGATTGGATGATCGACGGCAATAGTGGTTATGGTGCGAAGAACAAAGTCTTTACCACAGCATTCTATACCGATGGTACTTATGAAGTTTGTTTGATTGCTTCTATCTGTAACGGGGTTGATACCTTCTGTAGAAACATCACCGTAACTACGCCTACTGCCGCAGGATTCTTGGATTATTCAGCGAGCAATTTGCGTCCTAAAGTGGGTGAAACCATCCAAATGAAAGCCAAAACCGATTACGCTTCCAATTTTGAGTGGAGCATTTTCCCAGCTACTTTCTCTTTTGTAGGCGGAACCAATTTGAACAGTCGCAACCCACAAGTGGTGTTTAACGCGGGTGGTGCTTATACATTTACCCTACGCGCTTGGAACAGTGCGGGAACACGCGCTGCTACTGAGAAAAAGGTGATCAAGACCAAATATGTGATTGCCGTGAAATACTGTACGCCAGTTACTGATATGTTGTCGTCTGACGTAGCAATTTCAAAAGTAGAATTGTTTCAAGACAGTGTGAGTTTGTTGGAAAATCCCTCTCCTGTTGGTGATGCGAGTTATTCTGATTTCGCGGATCAATTCAATACGCCTTTGAGCTATGGTTCTTACTATACTGTTATCGCTACCCGTCGTACGAACTCAAATACTGCCAATTTTAAAGCATGGATTGATTATAACATCGATGGTAACTTCACAGATAATGAGATGATTTTGAACAGTGGTTCTATCAGCGCCACCAAGGCGAGCAACAAATTCCGCGTGCCCGATTTGAAAGATTGTTTCGAGGGTGTAACGCGCATGAGGGTGGCTGTGAGTTATGGTTCGTTCTCGAACACAGCCTGTGGAGTAAACGTGGTAGGGGAGTTTGAGGATTATGGTATCACTTTGGCGAACGACA
>CANHGC010000278.1 GCA_947460045.1 Bacteroidota bacterium
CCACCAGAAGATAAAGAGAACTTCGATATCGGCATGACCGGTAAATTGGAGGGTATTGGTGCTACATTGACGGAGCGCGATGGATATGTAAAGGTGGAACGGATTGTGCCAGGCAGCGCGAGTTATCGCCAAGGGGAGTTGAAAGCGGGAGATTTGATTTTGAAGGTGGCGCAAGGGCCTGCAGAACCCGTGGATGTGGTGGATATGAAATTGGATGATGCGATTCAGTTGATTCGCGGTAAGAAAGGCACCGAGGTGCGATTGACCGTGAAAAAGCCGGATGGTAGCATTGTGATCATCCCCATTGTTCGTGAGGTTGTGGTGATAGAGGAGAGTTTCGCCAGAAGCGCCATGATGGAATACAAAGGCAAACGTTTTGGTATGATTCATTTGCCCAGTTTTTATGCCGATTTTTCGCAGCGTGGTAGGGGCAGGAATTGCACTGGCGATGTGAAGGCTGAGATTTCAAAGCTCACAAAGGAAGGTGCCTTGGGTATCATTATCGATTTGCGCAACAACGGAGGAGGTAGTTTGGCAGACGCCATTGAGATGGGCGGTTTGTTCATCCCTCAAGGGCCAATTGTTCAAGTGAAAGACATGCGCGGGATTGAAGTGCACATGGATCGCAATCCGTCTGTGGATTACAACGGTCCGTTGGTGATATTGACCAATACCTACAGTGCGTCTGCATCGGAAATTTTGGCTGCCGCTTTGCAAGATTATGGCAGGGCGATCATTTTGGGTAGTAAAAGCACTTTTGGTAAAGGCACAGTTCAAACGTTTGTGGAGCTTCCCGGTGGTATGAGCGATGTTTTTCCGAGGGGTTACGGTCAATTGAAAGTGACCATTCAGAAGTTTTATCGCATCAATGGTGGAACCACTCAATTGCGTGGGGTAGAGCCCGACGTGGTATTGCCAGATGTTTACGATGGCATTGAGCAAGGTGAGAAGGAAATGGATTTCCATTTGGCGTATGACAAAATACCTGCGGCTGCTTATCAGTCGTTCAATCCGTACAAAGAATCACAGCGTCGAAAGGCCATCGAAGCATCGAAAAAACGCTTGTCGAAAAATGAATATTATGCCTTGGTACAAAAGCGTGCTACTGAACTTACAGCGGTGCGAAATGCGTATACGTATTCATTGAATATGAAGAAATTTGAACTTCAGCAGGAGGCGTTGCGTGCGCAGGATAAACCTTTGCGTGATTACAAGTATCGCACCATTTGTGATACAGTTTTTGCGTTGAAATCTGATTTGAAAGATGCGGGTGCAGATGCCATAAAATTGGCGCAAAAGCAAGATTGGCTGAAACGTTATCGCGAAGATGCGGGCATGGATGAGGCGATCCGTATTTTGTTTGATTGGACTGGCAAATAGTATTGATGAGGTTGTGTTTCTTGTTTCAATCGCGCCAGAGCGGTTGGAACAGGGCAGCAGCCAAAACCACCACAAGGAAATCCATGGCACCCACCAGGGCAATGTCGTTCCATGCCGAAGAAACCAGCACGGGATTTAAGGTTTTGTTTGCCGCTTGCATACCCACAAGAATCAATGGCAACACAACCGGCAAGCTCAAAACGGGGGCAAGAAATCCCGCTTGATTGGCTTTTGAGGCGATGGCGCCTATGAGTGTGAAAATGCTTCCAATGCCCGCGATGACCAGAATGAGGTTGGTGAAATAGGCAGTGGGGTGTTCTATAGGGAAACCCATGAAAAAGGCGAACAAAATGATGTTACACAGGGTAAGTACAATCATGGAGGCCCAGCCATAGATCATTTTCGACCACAAGATGGTTTGTGGGGATGATAGTTGGTTGAAATAAATCCATCGGGCCCTGTTTACACCCAGGAAATTTTTAGAGATGGCTTGTAAGGTGCAGAAAATGAGAATGATCCAAAACAAACTATTCCAGATTTTGGCATTGATGTTGGGCTGCGAAAGAAATGCAAGCAAGGTCATTGTGGCCATTTGAAGAATGGCGGCGGCTAAAACGGCCGGTTTTTTAATGTCGAGCTGAAATTCCGCCCTCACTAAAACAGCGATATTTTTGATTGTTTGAATCACCAGTTGCGGTGCGAAGGTAAATCAATTCTGAAGTTGAAATTCAATTCTTGGGGTTGAAAAGGTGTAAATCACATTACAGACTGCGATATTTGCAAATAGATCATGTTTAAAAAGATATTGATAGCAAACCGTGGCGAAATAGCCATTCGTGTGATGCGTACTTGCAGGGAAATGGGTATATCCACCGTGGCGATTTACAGCGAGGCCGATGTGCAAGCATTGCATGTTCGATATGCTGATGAAGCTTATTGCGTGGGTGGTGCAGCGAGTGCCGACAGTTACTTGCAGATGGATCGCATCATTGATTTGTGTAAAAAAACGGGTGCTGAGGCGGTTCATCCGGGTTACGGATTTTTGAGTGAGAACGCAGTTTTTGCCAGGAAGTTGAAGGAGAATGGCATTGTGTTGATTGGTCCGAGTGCTGAATCTATGGAGGTGATGGGCAGTAAAATCGCTTCGAAACAGGCGGTGAAAGCGTTTGGAGTGCCTTTGGTGCCGGGTATTGACGAGGCGATTCAGAATCCTGAAGATGCCCTTTTGGTGGCGATTGAGGTGGGTTTCCCGGTTTTGGTGAAGGCCAGTGCGGGTGGTGGGGGAAAGGGTATGCGCGTGGTTGATCGCAAAGAAGATTTTTTGAGTGCATTGCAGATGGCGCAGAATGAGGCGCGCAGTTCGTTTGGCGATGATAGCGTTTTCATAGAGAAATATGTGGGCAGTCCAAGGCACATCGAAATTCAGTTGATGGCAGATAATTATGGAAATGCTTGTTATTTGTTTGAGCGTGAGTGTAGCATTCAGCGCAGGCATCAGAAATTGGTTGAAGAGGCGCCGAGTGCAGTGCTTACAGAGGAGATTCGCAGGGCGATGGGCGAGGCGGCAGTGAATGTTGCCAAAGCTTGTAATTATTCGGGTGCAGGTACCGTGGAATTTTTGTTGAGTGAAAACATGGAGTTTTACTTTTTGGAAATGAACACGCGCTTGCAGGTAGAGCATCCGGTAACTGAATTGATCACCGGGATTGACTTGGTGAAGGAACAGATTCGCGTGGC
>CANHGC010000279.1 GCA_947460045.1 Bacteroidota bacterium
AGAAGCTGCACCCCCAAGCCAATCTCAGTTGGTGAGTAAAATTACCATCGGAGAAGAAGACCCAATGAATGCACGCGATTTAACGGTAAAGCCGAATCGCCACTTGCACGATAACGTGGATTGATAGCCAAAAAAATCCAACAGCAAAGAAGCCATGCCGCAAGGTGTGGCTTTTTTGTTTCCAATGAACCTGACATGAAACTTACAGAAAACTCTCCTCAAGCCTTCACAGCCCTCTTATAAACTCCGGAACAACCCGGCACCCAAACCTGAATTTATAGCCAGGCCCTATCAATTACTATAAACTTCTAAATACTTTTTGGCAACCCCTGCCGCAGCATATCTCTCAATCGCAAACGATCTGCAACGGCTTGAGATCTCACTTCGCATTTCAGCATTCCCATTAAAATAATCGGCGATGCCATCAATCAATGTTTGGGTATCCATTTTGGGCGCCAACCACCCTGTATTCCTGCCATCTGTTGATTCAATCATCTCAGGGATCCCACCTACCGCAAACGCCGCCACCGGCACACCGCAACTCAAACTCTCCATGATGGTCGTAGGTAAATTCTCTTCATGCGATGTTGTGACGTACACATCAGCCTGCCAATAGGCGTCTCTCATTCGTTGGGCATCCGCAACAAACCCCAATTCAGTAAATGTACATTTCAACCCCAAACCACCCAAACGATTCTCACCCACCACCAAAGCGTGCAAATGCGTGAATCCAATTTCGTAAAGCGAATTGCATATCACCCGAAACTCAGCAAACCCTTTGGCTGCATTGCCCAGATTGGCGGCAGCAAACATCAAGGTAAAGGTTTTACTCACTGCTTTATCATCGCGTTCAATGACCCCAAGAACAAACTCCCCCTGCTCGATATCTTTCCCTGCGCCTTCTTTCATTAAACCTTCTTTCCCTGCGCCTTCTTCCCCTGAGCCTTCTATTCTGACTGGATAAAAATAATCGGTATCTATGGGATTTGGTATAACAGCGATACCATCTCTTTGTTCGATGGTTGGCGCGCCGCTCTTCAGCGCCTGATCCTTCAACCACTGACTCGGCGTAACAAACTGTAAATGCCCCCCGTGAGATTGATACATTCTTTGTTTGGCGCTGAAAACGCGGCGCGACAAATCCCCATCCGCCGGAGACTTTAAGTAGTGACAGTTGCCACACCCCGCCTGAAAATGATCACAGCCCCGAGGATGATAACACCCACCGGTAAATGGCCACATATCATGACAGGTCCAAACCACCTTCTTGTTCAAACGCATTAATGCCTCCAACCCGGCCAAACTCACAAAGCCCTTATTAATCCAATGCAAATGAATCACGTCAGCGTCTGATACAACCTCCCAAGCCGATACATTCACACCGGTTTTGCCATGACTAAAAGCAAATCGAACCGATTTATCACGTTCAAATCGCAAAAAATCCAGTTTTTCCAATGCATGCAATCCAAAAGCCCATTTCCTTTTAAACCAATTGCTCGCCCACAAATGAAAATCGCCCTCGCCACCCTCAAACACCCAATGCTCACTGTCTACCCCGGGCAGCTGATCCAAGGCCACACTCAATCGCTGGGCAGCCACAAACGCACCACCTGCCGACGATGCATTCAAATGTACCACCTTCAACGGTTTGCTATCCCTGATTTCGCGGTTCATTTCAATGCCAATGGATTCAATTTGTATCTCTGTGATATAACAACCCTATTTCAAACCATCAACCCTTGTCGATGGCATTTTCTTCTGTCTTTTTCAAACTCTTCGATAAAAGCACGGCCACCACCAATGCCATCATCATCAATATCCCACCACTAAAATAGGGCAACCCATAGTAGTAATGGTACAATCCCCCAGCCACAATCGGACCAATGGCCCGGGCCAAAGAACCCAAACTCTGCAACAATCCCAACATCTGTCCTTGCGATTCCGCAGGCGTATTCAAACTCACCAAAGAATTGATCGCCGGCATCATCAAACCATTTCCAAATGCCAAAAGCAAAATGGCAAATGCTTGAACCATATAAAAAGTCTGAGTATCATTCGCCAATGGAATAACACTTAAGCCAACTGCTACGATCGGACAGCCCATCAACAACATTTTTCTCACGCCCCATTTCTTCTGAAACATTCCAATCAAACCACCCTGCACAATGGCACTACAAATCCCAATAAATCCAAAAATATTGCCGATGCCATATTCTGTGAGTCCGTACTTCTCTTTCCACAAAACACTGGCATTCACCTGCATCATACTAAACGCAGCGATGTACAAAAAGTTAATCAAAAACAACTCTCCAATGATATCAATTCGCCAAACGGTTACAAGGCCTTTGAACGTGTCCGACACCTTGCGTTTTTCCACCGATTTCGATTGCAAACTCTCTGGCAAAAGGAACCAAGCCAATACAAAATTCAAGGCACACAAGGCCGCAGTAAAGAAACCCACCCATTGAACACCGTGATCCCCACCTGCATGATACAACCAACCTCCAATGGGCGGTCCAAATACGAAGCCCAAACCAAAAGCGGCACCAATGATACCCATTCGCTTGGCACGATCCGCAGGGGGTGTAATATCGGCGATGTAAGCCTGCGCAGCAGAAATGTTCGCGCTACCAAAACCCGAAATCACCCTTGAAAACAACAAGAAACTAAAATTCGCACTGATACCAAACAAATAGTAGCCAATGATATTCACGAATACGCTCACCAAAATGATGGGCCTTCGGCCGATTCTATCAGACCATGAACCAAAAATCGGGGCGAACAAAAACTGAATGATTGAAAACGCGCCAGCAACAACGCCCACTGCCACATCAGGATTGAAAGGCATCCCCGATGTAGTTGCCAAAGTTTTTGCCAAATTCGGCAAAATGGGAATCACTATCCCAAAGCCCAACAGGTCTATAAAGATGGTTAAAAAAAGAATCGCTATTCGTTTGTCTTTCATGTACTTTGTAAATCTCTGTGTAATTTTTTGGCTACCCAACTATCGCTCAAGGGTATAAACTTTTTATTTCTAAAGTTGCCCAATGACGCAGGAAGTGTGTTTAAAACGGGTGTATTCATCGCCA
>CANHGC010000280.1 GCA_947460045.1 Bacteroidota bacterium
AAATCTCTAGCGGCACCTTGCCATTATCGATCAACCGAGAATTTAATTGTATAAAAAACTGATCCTTCACGCCCCACCATCCACTCGGAATCAACTTCATCACCACCGGCAACATCGCCTCGGCCACCCTTCCTTGCGACGATTTCAACCTACTCCATCCAGATTCGGTATTCGCAACACTCCATGTCGTTCCGTTCCATATATCATTGTACTGCCAATACAACGACCCCATACAATACGGCGATGCCATCCGGTGACCAATCATCGCCCTATACAAAAACTCACCTTGCACCACCGCCGCTGAATCACTAAAATCCATAAACTCTGTCGATGTTATTCCCCGATGAGGCCATGTCTTAGGATACTCCTCGCGCACATATTTTTCTAATAATTTGGACCCTTTATAGCTCAACAATCGAGACTTCCAATCGTCGGCTGTGGAATCGCTATCCAAATGCAAACCAGACGGACTCGGCAATCCATACTCGCTGCAAAACGGCATCCGCGCCGAATCCAAATGCGCAAACCCACGCTCCCCATGCCAAACGCCCCAATCGTGGTTATCGCCCCGTTTCATTTGTTGCAAATTGCCCCAATTCCCGATCGGACTGCTTCGGGTGTAAGGCACACTGCCCGACCATACCTTCAACGCCTCCGGAATGAAGGTATCAAACAGAGCCAAATACGCCTGCCACATCCTCGCGCTGTCTGTCCCATGGATGTTATATTTCTGCTGCCAGCCCCAATTGTGCCAAGCCACTTCGATCTCATTGTTGCCACACCACAAGGCCAAACTCGGGTGATTGTTCAATCGCATCGACTGCGCCAACACCTCCGACTCCACTGCTTGCAAAAAATTGGGAGCATCGGGATACATCGTTCCATTGAACATCAAATCCTGCCAAACCATGATTCCCAAAGCATCGCATCGATCATAAAACGCCTCGCTCGGATAAGCCCCACCGCCCCAAATTCTTACCATGTTGTAGCCTTGGGCACGCATGACATCCAACTGTCCCATATCGCCAGGCTCACCCAAAAACAATCGCTCCGGATACACACTCGCACTGTCGCCAAACTGCCTCGCCCAAATCAAATTTGCACCCATCGCAAATACAGAAATTCCATTTACGGAAAACGCAAATCGTCCGCCAGTGGTATCCAACTGCACCGACCGAATCCCCGAATTTCTCTCAATTCGATGAATCTGATTGCGGCCATTTTTATCCAGCTGATGCGCCGAAATTTCTATGTGATACAATGCCGGATGCGAATCCTGATTCAATTGTTGATACAACCCATTGGGATACCAGTGCTTGGGATTTTTCACTCGAAAGGCAAACTTGCGGTACCTGGCCTCCACACCAAATTCATTCGCCGCAACGATGGCCCGGTCCACATCCTTATCGCCCAATCGCACCACATCCCATTCAATATCGTCGTGCATATCCGGTAAATTGCCCGAAGTCACGCGCACAAAATCGGGCCGACCTCGCATCGTATCGCACAAATAATACAACTCGGCGTGACCGTAAACATATTCTACCGCCTTACCCAGTTCTACCCCCATCCATGTGGAATCTTCGGCGATGTTCAGCGTTTGCAAGTGATTGTCGCTCCATCCATGGACAAACACCCCTTCGCCCAAACCCACCAAAACCCTGCGGGGCGCAATATCCCAACCATACTGTACGATGGGCTTGCGCAAGAACGGACTCGCCTTGGCCGCTGGCTTTCCCTCTTTACCCAATCCATAACTGCCAAAAGTGGTAATGGAGGCTTCATTATCGGCCGGAAACACCATACCCGATCGATCGCTGTACAATGCCCCGAGTTGACTCGGCGAGGCAAAATAAATATACACCGAATCCTTGCCATCTTTGTTGATGAGCCCATCCAAATCAATGGTCACTTCGGCGAAACTGCTCACCAGCGGATTCACTTCTTTGACCAATTTCTTGTTAATCCAAACTTCTATGTATGCACCTTCCCACTGCTTGATCTCCAAAAAATGGTGCTCCTCTTTTTGCGCCATCTCCGCACTTTCAAACAAGGCCGCACGATATTTCCACCCCCGCCATTCCACGCTCTTGCATCGATCGTTGCAGCTCGTCAATTTTGGATGATCGCAACCCAAATTATATGTACCACAATTTTCCGAACAAGAAGAGGGCGATGGGTGCGGACAATATAAATCGTTGATGGCAGGGGTATAATTAACGGGGATCCAACCGCGACCCGCAACGGCAGAATCATACTCGCGCAAGTGATCCGCATGGACATCGTTTTTCGTAATCCCCATCGTAAAATCCTCTTCCAACAGTTCCCATTTTTCGATGCGATGGCTTTTGGGTGGTTGATTTACCGTGGCCTGGTATACATCGGGTGGAGGAAATTGGAATGCAGGCTGGGCGATGAGATTTGTGCCGCCGAGCATCATGAAGGATAAAAAAATCCGAAAAAATCCGTTGACTCCGGACCTCAAAATAAAATAGGATGTCAGCCGTTGTCCTATCACAGGGGCACCCCTTTCATGGCATCCACCATCGCCTTGAGCTGTTCCACATCCAATACCCCTTGGTGGTTGCGCGACGATGTATGCACTTCGATAAAACCCAAATCTTTGTAATGCATCACATTTTCGGGCCGAATCCCGCCACCTGGCAAAATCTCGATGTGTTGGGCATGCCATTTCAGCATTTTCAAGGTCTCCATTTTCATCGAGCCCCAACCGGTAAGGATGCGATCAAAACCACAGCCCTCGGCGTCATCGATGGCATTGAAAGGGGTAGGCAATTCGTCGAATGCCCGATGCAACACCGCTTCCAAACCCAGAGAATGCGCCAACTCGCAGGCATGCGCACAAAATGCACGATCCAATCCCCATCTACCCGATTTTTTCTCCAATGCACCAAAAACCACCCCCTGAAAGCCCAATTTGGCGATCAATTTGAGGGTTTCTATCATCCATTTCTTTTCCTTTTTACTGTACGAAAAATCGCCACCACGCTCACGAAGCATCACCACGGCGGGCACCCGAAGGCCCCTCAATCCGGTATCTTCATGGGCAAAAAGC
>CANHGC010000281.1 GCA_947460045.1 Bacteroidota bacterium
AAGCAGCATTGATGAATTTTATATCGACTTAACGGGGATGGACAAATTTTTCGGGTCTTGGAAACTGGCGATGGAGCTCAAAACCAAGATTTTGAAAGAGACGGGATTGCCCATCAGCTTTGGACTGGCCAGCAACAAAACGGTGAGCAAAGTGGCCACAGGCACCGCCAAGCCTTTTGGACAGCGCAAAGTAGATTGGGGCGATGAAATTCCATTTTTGGCCCCCCTTTCTGTAAAAAAGATCCCCGGCGTAGGGTCGGAAACCTACAAAACATTGAGAAATCTGGGCATTCAGTACATCAAAACACTCCAAGAAATGCCCATGGAACTGCTTTTTAAGACGTTGCACAAACCCGGCATCGACTTGTGGAAAAAGGCACAGGGCATCGACAATCGAAAAGTGGAACCCTACCAAGAAAGAAAGAGCATCGGCACAGAGAGGACGTTTGAAAAGGACACCATCGACGTGATAAAATTGAGAAACCTCATCAGCGCCATGGCCGAAAACTTGGCGTATCAATTGCGCAAAGGCGACAAAGTATGTGCTTGCATCACCGTAAAAGTGAGATACAGCGACTTCAACACACACACCCTACAGGCCAAAATCCCTTATACCAGCGCGGATCACATCGTCATTGCCAAATCACTGGAATTGTTCAACAAACTCTATCAAAGACGGTTGTTGATTCGATTGATCGGTGTAAGACTCAGCGATTTGGTCAGTGGTGGATTTCAGATGAACCTGTTTGAAGACAGCGAAGAGATGGCCAACTTATATCAAGCCATGGATCGATTGAGAAATCGATACGGAAACGATGCTGTAAAACGCGCCAATGGCCTCGAAGTACGAACGATTGGGAGATCAGACAATCCCTTTGATGGCGGTCCTCCTCCGTTGCTAGCCAATCGACGGCAATAAACGCAGGGGAATGTCAAAAAGCCCCGAAAAACCTATCAAAACCCGCAAAAAAGATTATTTTTGTGCTACCCATGCGCAAATATGTATTTATCATATTGATTCTGTCATTCTTCACGAGCAACCGCGCAGCAGAAGCACAAACACCATCGCTCATCATCTGCAAAGGGAGCAACGTAAATTACAAAGAATTCAACGAGCCCGGCAGTCTTCCTTCGGTGGCATGGGCATGGAAATTTCAAGGGGCATCGCCAACAACATCCACAGACCGAGAGCCGCAAAACATCAATTACCCTGATACCGGGTTGTTTCAGACCGAATGTACATCCACATTCAACAACGGAACCACCTCTACAAAATCTGTTTATGTTTTGGTCATTTGGTCGGCCCCAGAACCCATTCCCATCAGAGACACAACACTTTGTAACCCCGCCATCAGCATCACACTCAACGCGGGCAACAACCATCGGGGATGGAGTTATCATTGGACCAGCATCGACGTAGATTTGAGTGCTTTAGACACCAACAACAGAACCTTAACCATTCAGAAGGCAGGAACCTATTCGGTGAAAGTGTACAGCAAATGTGCCATCACAAGTAAAACCATCCGAGTAAAACTTGGCGAAATGCCAAAAGTAAACTTGGGGAAAGACCAATTTGTTTGCAGAAACACGGCCGTATTGCTCGACGCAGGCAGCGGCGCTGGCTATACTTACAAGTGGCTGCCAAACAATGAAACATCCCAAAGCATCAATGCTACCACTGCAGGTGTGTACACAGCCACTGTCACTTCCTCGGATGGATGCAGTGCCAACGACGAAATCGCCCTGATCGATAGCTGTCCGCCCATCGTTCATATCCCCAACGCATTTACACCCAATCAATCATCGCCCAATGATGTTTACCGTCCGTATTTGGAAGGATTTGTGGGCATGAAAATGCGCATTTTCAATCGTTGGGGTGAAAAGATGTTTGAAACTGCTGATATCAACAGCGGTTGGGATGGATACTACCAAGGAGATCCGGCGCCTGAGGGTGTTTATGTGTGTTTGATTGAATTGATGGGAAACAATGGGTTTCGACAAATCCATAAAACGGATATTTCCTTGATTCGATAACAATTCTGGCATTTTTTACACCGATTACCAACGCGTAACACATTTCTGCGTTGTAATTCCTTTATTTGTATTAGGTATTTGCAAACACCATGAAATTACGCACTCTGAGTTTACTGTTCTTTTTGGGAATCATTCATTTGTCACAAGCCCAAACCAAATCCGTGTTAAAAGCGCGGGAATATTACGCCGCTGGCAAATACGTAGAAGCACAGAAAATGTGCGAAAAGGGCTTGGAGAACGACAAATCCACCACAGAATTGTGGTTCATCAAAGCCATCTCTGAATATGAAATGTATTTGTTGCCCAAATACAGAAAGGGCGATGTAGATTATTTCAAGGAAGCCATGAAAAGCGCTGTGAAGGCGAAGGGGTACGACGATGATGGCGAATATTTCCTTCAATACGGCGAGCGTTTCAATGCGTTGGTTATAGCCAACAACAAAGAAGCCATCAGCAACTATGGTCAAGGCCGATACCCGCGCGCATTACAGATGTACAAAAACAGCTATGAACTCACAGGCGACACCATCGCTTTGGGCATGGCAGGACATTGTTACTGGATGCTCAAACAAAACTTAGATGCGGTAAAAACAATGCGTAAAGTAGCCAATATGAACTATTTGGCAAACGCTGAAGGAAAACATAAAAAAACATACGTTAGAGAGTCGTTTGAAGTCCTTACGGATTATTACTTAAATGAGCGAAAACTCACTGACAGTGCAATGATTTATTGTGAAATGGGACTTTCGGTATTCCCATTAAACCAAAAACTTTTGGCATGGGAGCGTTCCATGGTGGATGTAGAATTGGCAACCACGCGCAGCAATACCGGATACAGTCAGATGTACAATCAGCTTTTAACAAAGGCTTTGTTTTTCTTTCCTAGCGATACCTTTTACTTACACGAACAAAACAACTATTATTTAAATCGTTTGGGCTACTTGGCAGAAAACAACGATTGGGCTGAGGCAGAGACCGTTTTCCAGGATTATTTCAATCGCAAAGTGGACTTACTAGATCGTAAATCAAAAAACAG
>CANHGC010000282.1 GCA_947460045.1 Bacteroidota bacterium
ATATGCCTAACCTGCAACGAGTTGCGAGAATCGCCAAAGCTAAAAAAAGCTTTGCAAAAATTGCACAATGTGAGGGTTAACAACTTCAATTACATCACCCAAGAATACCCAAACCAACCTGCCAATCAATCTGCAAACTCCAACAACAAAGGCAATCTACCTCCCGTTCGCACCGCACCAAAAAAAACCAACCCGGGCACAGCCAACGCTGCCATCAACCCCGCCGACACACTTTTTACCATCATCCACATCGGTGATAGCCACATACAAGGCGATTACTTTTCTGGTGAAATTCGCATGCAACTGCAATCCCAGTTCGGCAATGCAGGCCGGGGCATCCTCTTTCCATATGCACTCGCAAAAAGCTTTGGCCCCCGTGGCGTTTCTGTGAAACCACAAGGCCTATGGACCGGCGTAAAAACCCTGACCCAAAGCCTCACAGAACCCCTCGGCGTGTCTGGTTATGGCGCAACCACCAATTCTCCCGCCGCAAACTTAAATGTGTCACTCACCGAAAAATTTGCCGAAAACAATGCCCTCGGCAATTTCAGTGTGCCCCAAATGCAACGCATCAACATTTGGCACTCCGCCGACGACAAATCCTTCACCACACAACTCAACCCAGAATTCATGTGGACAGGCAGCCAATTTTATCCCTCAGGTTGGGGTGTGAGCAGTTATCAAGCCCAACAACCCACCAACAATTTCACCCTGGGACTGATATCAAACTCCCCAAATCAAAACCATTATGCATTCTACGGATTCGAAATCATCCCCCAAAATCAAAGAGGCGTAGTGTATCACCATTGCGGTGTTGTAGGTGCCCAATTTACCCACCTCATCAACAAAGCCCCACAAACCGTAGAGCAAATCGCCCACATCAAACCCGATATTCTCATCTTCTCTTTCGGTACGAACGAAGCCTATAATGGCAAACTCGACACCCAAGTGTACACGCCCGCCGTGATGAAATTCCTCGCCGATATCGCCGCAGCCAGTCCCAATACCGCCATCATCCTCACAACAGCACCCGATACCCGCAGCCGAAACCGCATCCCGCCCGCTCAAAAATCCGTGAATCAGCAACTCCAAAAAATTGCAGCGGCACAAAAACTAACACTGTACGACCTCAACAAAGCCATGGGCGGTTGGGGATCCCTGCACATTTGGTACAACCACAAACTCACTCTTACCGATAAATTGCATTTCAACGCGGCCGGATACGCACTACAAGGTCAACTTTTCACCCTATCGCTCCTCCAAGCGTACAACAAAGCCAACCCCAAAGACACCCTCAACATCTCCGCACTCAAAAACACTGTCCACACAGCCATGAGCACCTTGGTAAGAGACTTTTCTGCAGTTTCTCTGGGCGATTCAATGGCCACTGATAGCATCAACAAAATCAATGGACCCAACAAGTCCAACCCAGTCACAAACAACACTAATGGCACTGCGCCCGCGGGTACTACAGATTCTCTGCGCCAAAATCCTCGCAACAATACCATTTCGCCTCCGCGAAACAATCAACCACAACGAAACAATCAACCACAGCGTTCCAATCCCGCCAACAATCGCAGCCCTAGAATGTCACAGGGCGAAGTCACTCACACAGTGAAATCCGGAGAGAACCTATATCGCATTGCACAGCGCTACCATGTTACCCACGAAGCCATCGCCAAGAGAAACAACCTCTCTAACCCCCGCGCCTTGCGCATCGGCCAACGATTGATTATTCCCGCGAGGTAAACACAACCCATCCACCATACATTGCGATAAAAAAAGAGGGGCTTGCGCTGCGCGCAAGCCCCTCTCATAAGTTTCTATTATCAGCAGATTAGTGCGACACCTGCAATCCCAAAGACGAAATACCATCCTTAGACTTGATGCGCACCTGGTACAATCCCTCAGCCAAATTCGCCGTTGGGATCACCATGCCTTGATTTCCGTTTACCGAACCAAAAGATGAACGATACACCTCTCTGCCCAATGCATCCACCAACATCACTTCCAAATTGGCCTCAACACCATTGAACTTCACAATCACTTGATCGCTAGCAGGGTTTGGCATCATGCTCAAATTCATCAACGATTGTGCGCGCGTACCCACATTGGTTACCTTCACATCAAAATAGATGGTATCAGATTTACATGGAGGATTGTTCGCAACCAACATCACCTTGAAAGTACCATCGGCACTAAACGTATAAGTTGGCTTCGCTTGGAAACTCTCGTTACCATCGCTGTAATTCCAATATACATCGGCAGCGTTGCTACCCGTAAATTCAAAAGCAAATTTCCTACCACCCAAACTGGTGTATTTATAGGCAGCCGCTGGCTTCAATACACCATAAATGGTTTTCGTTTTGATGGTTTCACATCCAGCCGCGTTCTTTACTGATACTTGATAGCTAGAACTCGCACCACTCGCTTTCGCAAACGTAGTATTCGTAGTTGAACCCGTGTTCCATGAATAGGTATAAGTCTGTGGAGGACCTCCACCAGCAACCACAGTCGCAGTCAATTGAACAGAATCACCATCGCAAACCATGGTATCCGTGGCCGTCAAATTAACATTCGGACCGTTTTGAATCTGCACCGCCACGTTTCTCTGACCGGTACATCCCTTATCGTCCACTCCCGCTACAGTATAAAATGTAGAAGCCGATGGCAATGCATAAATTGTATCACCCGTGTTAGAACTCAATCCCGTAGTGGGTGTCCAACTGTAAGTTACAGCACCACTCGCAACCAATTTCACACCAGTAGTCGCACCAGCACACAATGTTGCATTGGCGGGCGTAACCGTGATGGTTGGAGGCGTTGCAGTATTGTCAATCCAAATGCGGATACAGTTCGAAGTATCCACCTGTCCACTATTTGAACAAGTTACAATCGCACGAATGTATCTGTATTTGCCAATCGCAGCACTGAAATTGGCAGTATTTACGTTGGTTGTCCAAGCATTTGTAGTAAAAGTCGCAGAATCAATCGAAGTCTCATATTTAATTGAACTCCCCGTAGACGCTGTATTCCCTGCCAAAGTGATGGTAGAAGGACCTACCGCACC
>CANHGC010000283.1 GCA_947460045.1 Bacteroidota bacterium
GATTTATGGTTGGATCAAAATTTCGCCAGCGTAAAACCCATCGCTCAACCCTTAAAAACAACTGTAAACTGTTACCCTAACCCAACGAAAGGTAAAGCGACAATCACTGCGGAAGACCACATTGAACGCGTAGTTGTATTCAATACAGCGGGACAAGTAGTTTTTACAGAGTCATTGCCCGTAAAAAGCAAAGAAATCAACTTAGACTTCAGCCAATTTGCACAACAGAAGCAAGCGGGATTAATGGTATATTTTGTCCGTATTGAAACCCAACGAGGCATGAGCACCACGTCTTTAGTTGTAGAGCCTTAAGTTGTGGGGCATTAGGTTGTAGAACCTTAATCTTGTGAGCGCAACAAGTATAACGCTTGTCGCAAAGCGTCTAATTTCACCGAGAACACAGCGATATCTTCGCGTTCTTGCTTGGTGAATTTGCGATTTTCCAGTTCCTCTTTGGAGCAACTCAAAAACAGCGACGATTTCATGAGGTCTTCAGACGACAATTTCCTGCCCACCCAAAGCAATATCATGGAAAGGTGTATTCCGCCAAAAATGCTTTGGAGCAATTCTACAGAATAGATTTGAAATTGATTGAAACCCTCGGTGTAGGTTAGCCAGCGATTTACAATTTCACCAGGTACGAAATCCACTTCTTGGAGGCGCATTTCCTCAATATTCTGACAGGTATTTTGCGGAAGCGTTACCCAATCGTCTTTCAGAAACCGAACCAACGGCTCGATACTTTCATATTGAAATTCTGCAATCTCCTCATCATCCGACAATCGGTAGGCGGCATCCCATTGCAAATCGTCTTCAACAAACAGTTCGAAAGAAGGATTTTCTTCTTCACAAAAGGTACTGAGCAAACAAAAAACCAATGATTCGCGCACATCTGCGTGGGTTGGCATCGCATTGAGATCATCTGCCAACAATTGCGCCAATGGTGTGGGCCAATGTTTGAAATCGCTATTGAGATGCGTTTTGAGCGGTTGACCTTGTCCATTAAAAATCACACCGTAATCACTGCGGAGTGGGCTTACCCTAATGGCGAAAGGCCTTTGCGAATTCTTCATACTATCAGGCACCAACTTGCTTCAAGTGAAGCAGGTGAGAATGAACCGCGCTGAGCATAGTTGGGAATTCTTTGTAGGTAATTTTGAATTCCTCGCAAGTATCGCGAACAATTTGATTCAACTTGGGGTAGTGAATGTGCGAAATCTTAGGGAACAAATGGTGTTCAACCTGAAAGTTCAAACCACCCAACATCCAAGCCAAAAACTTGCTTTTTGTACCAAAGTTGGCGGTTGTTTGAATTTGGTGAGTGGCCCAATCGGCTTCCACTGAAGTTACTGGTGAAGTTTTCTCAATAAAGGTTACATCTTCCACAACGTGTGCCAACTGAAACACCACGGCAATCACAAAACCAGTGGTCATACTTACCACGGTGTAGCCAATTAAGGTATCGCTCAAACCCACGTAATACATGGGGAATCCAATAAACAATGCGATGTATCCCAATTTGGTCACCCAAAAGGTAACGTGATCCGCCACGGTGAATGGGGTTTTCATCTCGCGATCACCCACTTTTCCGGTGAAGTATTTCACAAAATCCTGATAGAAAATCCACATCAAATAGGTGATGCAATAAAGCAAAAGACCATAAATGTGCTGAAAACGGTGGAACCAATATTTGGGTTGGAATTCGCTTACACGCATGTACGGGCTGATGTCGATGTCTTCATCGGCGCCTTCGATGTTTGTAAATGAGTGGTGAGCCACATTGTGTTTTTGATTCCAAAAGAAAGCGTTGCCTCCCATCAGATTCAAACTGTGGGCCATAATTTTATTCACCCAAGGCTTGGTAGAATAGCTACCATGGGCGCCATCGTGCATTACATTGAAGCCAATGGTTGCAAAATTCACACCCATTAAAGCACACAAAACCAATGCGATGGCCGTACTAGGGGTAAAAAACACCAAGGTGATATACAATGTGGCCAAGGTCAATCCCAAAATGATGGTCTTGCTATACAATTTCCAGTTACCGGAAGACTTGATATTGTTCTCTGTGAAGTACGCATCAATTCTTGAGCGCAAGGTGGAGAAAAACTGGGCATTTCTGCCTTCAAAACGAATTTGATTCATGCTTAAATACAAAGATAGCGATTCCCAATTGAGTTTATCTGACAGATGTCACGAAAAGGGGTAAGGTTTTCAACGCTTTGCCCACTTTGATGCGAACGTAATACTGTCCGGGCGATACTGCAGAAAGGTTCATATTTGCCTCAAACCCACTGTGGGTCATGGTGTTCACCCCGTACATCGTGCACGATTTCAACACCCTACCATACACATCCAACAAGTCTACATTTGCCTGTTGAACGCCTTCGTTTTGTTTAATATTATTGCCGAAAAGTTGAACATCACAAGAGATTCTCACCTCTCCCGCAGCCGGATTGGGGTACAATTTAGCCCGAATCCGCTCATTTTCCTGCACCCACCGAGCGCTAAGGATATCGCTGCGTTTCACCATGCGCGCGGTATAAATGCCGTTGCCATGGGTGGCCAAAGCGATGGTTCCATCCAAAGGCCTTACATCAAACATATCGCAAACCATGTTGCCAATTTCACCACTCGCCTGCTGTACCCATTTGGTATTCAACCCCATCAACGTATCGGTTGCAAAAAACCCAGCGCTTGTTGCGGCCAAATACACAGTACCGTCTTCAACGGGCAAAACCGATAGCCATCGCACAGAAGGACCATCGCCCAATCCCGTACCAAATTGTTCCAAATTGCCTGCCGATTTCACCCAAGTTTTACCGCCATCTTCGGAAGAAAAAATGCTGTACACATTATAGTTTGAAAATGACACCATCACCCGGTCTGCATTTCTTGGGTCCACCGCCACACAGCTGATATAGGCCGATGGAAATGCCGTTGCCGTGATGTCTTTGGGTTTCAGATTGCTGCTCACATTGGCGCTATCCACCCGATACAACCGTTTCAATGTGGTGCCGTAATACAACCGATGCGCGGGCTTACTGCTCACTCCCAAGGCCGATA
>CANHGC010000284.1 GCA_947460045.1 Bacteroidota bacterium
TCCGTGACACAAACACCGCCCGTAGGATGCAACCACCACCACGCCCTCTCTGCCATCGAAATGAAAACCAAATGTGAGGAACTGTTTCCAGCCTGTGACGTCCTCATCATGGCAGCCGCCGTGGCAGATTACCACATCAAAGAGGTGGCCCAGGAAAAAATCAAAAAATCCAGCGATTCCCTCACCCTAGAATTGGTGAAAAACCCAGACATTTTGAAAGAACTGTCTGCACAAAAGAATCCCAATCAAATAACCATTGGCTTTGCCCTAGAAACAAACAACGAAGAATTTCACGCTTTGGAAAAATTACAAAAGAAAAACCTCCATTGCATCGTTTTAAATTCATTGCAAAACCCTCAAGCTGGCTTCGCCAAAGACACAAATGAAGTCACCGTTTTTTGTAACGACGGCTCCTCTTTCAATATCCCAGCACAAGAAAAAAGCAAAGTGGCAGAATTGCTCTTAACCAACTTAAGCAAATGGCTAACCAAACAAAACCCATCATGATTCAAAAACAATATATCAAAATACTGCATGTAGCGTTGTTGTTTTTGGGCGCTTGTATCACCCCAACTTCCCTAAAAGCCCAAGAAATCAAATCCACCGTTCAAGTGGTTGCGCCAAGGGTCACCATGACCGACAAGCAAATATTAATCACCCTGCAATCCGCTGCGCAACAATTCATCAATACGCGCAAATGGACCGATGAAAACATCGCGCAGCAAGAGAAAATTGAATTGAGTTTGTTCATAGACATCACCGCCATCAACAACAACGAATTTTCTGGCACACTTCAGTTTCAGGTAGTTAGACCCGTATTTAACTCCACCTATAAGACCACCATTTTCCAATTCAACGACGAGGACGTATCGTTCAACTACAGAGAATTCGAAAACCTCGAATACCAAGAGAACGTGAACATGAATGATTTCACCACCTTGCTAGCCTATTACGTAAACCTCGCCATTGGCTTGGATTTCGATAGCTTCGGTGAACTCGCAGGCAGTCCGTATTTCGCAAAGGCACAAAGCATCGTGGCGATGATGACAAGCAAACCCGGCTGGAATCAGGCAGATGGCAAAGGCATTCGAAACCGCTTTTACTTGGCCGAAAACCTCAACAACGCCAGATTCAAAGACCTTCGATTGCTCACTTACAACTATCATCGCAAAGGCATGGACATGATGTCGGAGAACCCCGAACAAGCCCGAAAGAACATCACTGAAATCTTGAAATCCCTCAAAGAAACGCAGGCATTGTTCCAAAACAGTTTGCTACAAAAGACCTTCTTTTCAACGAAATGGCCTGAACTGGTGGAGATTTATAAAGGCGCAACGGTTCCTGAAAAGACAGGAATGGCGAAGTTTCTATCCGAAATCGACCCAACCAACAGCCAACGTTACGAAAAAATCAAAGCATGATTTGGTGTGGCCTGGATATCGCCACGGAATTCTCTGAAGCGTTATCGTCGAGGCTTGACACCGTTTCAGAAGCCCCAATCGGCTCAAAGCCCGATATCTTTTTCCTATGCAGCCAATCAACCCACGCCCTTTGCTTGTCGTTCATCGACGATTGTGTAGGCGGGATTCCGGAATCGCACATTCTCGCAATTCCCGATGGTGAAGACGCTAAAAATCTAACCATTTGCGAAACCATTTATACCTGGCTCCAAAGCAACCAAGCGCAACGGAGTTCACTACTGATTAACATCGGTGGCGGTGCATTGTGCGATGTAGGAGGGTTTTGCGCTTCAACATACCTCAGAGGCATTGAATTCTGGAACATCCCCACCACCCTATTGGCCATGGTGGATGCATCTGTAGGTGGGAAAACGGGAATCAACTTGGGCCACTATAAAAACTATATCGGCACATTTACCCAAGCCACCCACATTTTCATCACCCCGCATTGGTTAAAAACACTACCCCCTGCAGAAATCCTAAGCGGCTGGGCCGAAGTCATTAAACACGGAATCTTATCGGGAGGAAAAGCTTGGTCGCAAGTGCAACAACCCATTCCAAACACAAACGACCATCAAGCTTGGTTAAATATCTTAGAATGGAACATCAAAATCAAATCCCGGATCGTAAAAGCAGATTTTGAAGAAAAAGGTGAACGTAAATTGTTGAATCTGGGTCACAGCATCGGACATGCTTTGGAATCATTGAGCCTTGACCAAGGAAAGCCCATCCCACACGGTTATGCGGTTGCATGGGGACTGGTCATCGAAACATCATTGGCCATTGGATCATCGCCCACAAAGGAAGAAACTGAATCGTTGGCAGAGAGTTTAAAAGCCATCGTAAAGGGGTTATACACACCGATATCATTCACCCAAAACGATGTTCCAGCCTTGATGAATTTCATTAGGGCCGATAAAAAGAACAACCAAAACAATTTGCTTTTCTCATTGGCCTTTGCCCCGGGAAATTGCCATTTCAATATCGCGGTATCGCCCGAAGATGTCATTCAAACATTGAATCGCTATGTTGGCCAAACAGATTGACCTCCCCCTTAGTAAAAGCCTATTAAACCGAGCGTTGATCGCCATTGCCGCACAGGGGAATCTACCGTTTTGGCTCGATGAAAACGCAAAAATCGTCAACAACGGCTGTCGAGATACACGTTTATTGATCGCTGCGCTGAAAGCCAAACAGGCAAATAACCATTCGGAGCATTACTTTCAAGATGCCGGCACACCCTCCAGATTGTTCACGGCATTCGCTGCAGCACACTTTACAGGCCCTTGCAAAATCATCGGAAACACCAGCTTAAATAGCCGCAGCATCGAACCATTGGTGAGCGCATTAACTGCTATGGGGGCCGATATTCAGTACTGTGATCAAATTGGTTTTACACCCATACTCATCCGCCAAGGGATCAAAGCATGGACAGATGTTCGGATCAGCGCAGCGGTAAGTTCCCAGTATGCCAGTGCACTACTGCTGATTGCCCCACTCTTCCCCGGCACCAAAAAGATCACCATCGTAGATGGCACGCATTCCCAAGCGTATATCGATATGACCGTTGATTTATTGAATCGCATCGGCATTGAGACAAA
>CANHGC010000285.1 GCA_947460045.1 Bacteroidota bacterium
ATGCGTGACACAGCGCATGCCACGGAATCATACCGGAATTGCTTGCGTGTGGCGCCAGAATTTCAGCCCATGTATTTTTATTACGGGGAGTATTTGTATCGCAACAAGCGATTGAGGGAGGCGGCTTTTGTGCTGTCGCAATTTGATTCTGTTCCGATGAAGAAGGGGTTTATCGTCCAGAAACATGCGGCATCGACCCGGTTGAAGGAGAAAGCGGCTCGGTTGAGGGTGAGCGTTCAAACGGCGATGGATGATGTGAACATTGCGGAAAACTTGAAGATTAAAAACATGGGTCCGAGTATCAACACCGATAAGGATGAATATTGGCCGGGGATGCCATTTTCGGGTGATCGATTTGTGTTTACCCGCAGGTTGGGTGGCACTGGCAATGCGGTTTTGCAAGAGGATTTTTATATGAGTGATTTGCGGGATACCGCCTGGGGCAAGGCTTATCCAGCGCCAGGAGATATCAATACCCCTGAAAATGAGGGTACATTGAGTGTGAAGGCCGATGGATCTGCTTTGTACTACACGCGATGCAATCAGCCAGGTGGTTTGGGTAGCTGCGATTTATATGTGAGTGATTTGGACGGCAAGGGTTGGAAGCGAGGCAATAATTTGGGTTCGCCTGTGAATGGGCCCGCGTGGGATTGTCAACCCGCCATCAGTGGAGATGGACACACCTTGATTTTTGCTAGCAGTAGGCCTGGTGGATTCGGTGGTAAGGATTTGTGGGTGAGTTATTTGAGTCAAGGGAAGTGGAGTATGCCAAAGAATATGGGGCCTGCGATCAATACTCGCGACGATGATGATGCGCCTTTTTTGCACTACGATGGAGCCACTTTGTATTTCAGTAGTTTGGGACATCAAGGCTTTGGTGGCTCGGATATTTTCATGTCGAGATTGGGTACAGACGGTCAGTGGTCGATCCCTGAGAATTTGGGTTCGGGGTTGAATACCCCCCACGATGAGTTTGGTTTATACATCGAATCGGGCGGAAAGAAGGGCTATTTTGCCAGTGACCGTCCGGGCGGGTTGGGGCGATTGGATATTTATCAATTTTTGGTGCCTGAGAAGTTTATGCCAAAGCCTGTGACTTATGTTGCTGGTATACTGAGCGATATAAAAACCGGATTGCCATTGAAGGCGCGGGTTCGGGTGGTTGAATTGAGCAGTGGGAAGGTGGTTTTTACAGACAGCGTTTCGGATTTTTTCATACCGTTGCAGGCGGGCGGGAATTACGCGTTGTTTGCCACGGCGAAGGGGTATATGCCTAGGAGTTTGAATTTTCAGCCCACAACCACGGATTTGGGTAATCCTTTTTCGGTGCGTGCTGAGTTAACACCCATTGATGCGAAGCAGGTGTTTGTGTTGAACAACATTTTCTTTGATACGGATAAGTTTGATTTGAAGCCAGAGAGTAAGGAGGAGTTGGCGATTGTGGTGGATTTGATGAAGACGAATGCGGGGATGGTGATTGAAATCAGCGGTCATACAGACAATCAGGGGGCTGCGGATTACAATTTAAAATTGTCTGAATCGCGCGCAAAATCTGTAGTGTCTTATTTGGTGGCTGCTGGGGTTCCGGCGGCGAGGTTGAAATTTAAGGGGTACGGTGATTCGCGGCCTTCGGCCGCGAACGACACGGAGGAAGGACGTGCAAAGAACCGACGCATTGAATTGGTGATCCTCAAGGCGAATTGAGTTTGCTTGAGTTTGGGATTGGTTTCTCGAGATCAAGATTGGCTTATGGCTATCTAGATTTGATTACAGAAATCAGACTTTGATTACTGATATAAAATTTAGTTTATTGAGGGCCTTTTAGGTCTTTGAGATCCGGCTGTCCGGCCAGCATCCAAGCGGTATACCAGAAGGAAGACACGGCGGTGATGGCGTCTTTCATGCGGTGTTCCACCATGTGGTTTAGGCTGTTTTCATAGGCGATGGCAAACTCTGATTTTACTTGTTTGATGGTTTTGCCGTTGCTCAGGGTAGACAGTTCGTATTTGTTGTTACTGCCCCAAGTTTGGGTGAGCGATTTTTCATTTGCCAGCACTGTGGGTAGATGGCTGTGGGAGGTTTGTAGGTAACTCCAGATGCTATCGGTGGGTTGGGGTAGGTAGTGGGCAAAGGGCACCAGTAAATTGTAATTGGGCAGGCTGATTTCTGGGATTCTGGTTTCCCAGAGTGCGTGGATTCCGTGTTGGTTTGTGAGTTGTCCGTCGTAGTTGATGGAAGTATGCAAAGGCACATGGGCGTCTGCCACATAGTGGCCGATGTCTGCCGACAGGTGAAGGATTCGATCTAGGTTTTTGGATTTGAAGGCTTCTGTAAGTCGGTACAGCATGGTTTGAACGTGGTAGGGCACGATGCCATAGGCGAAAAGGGTGTCTGCCGAGTATTTTTCCACCGCTTGTTTCCAGAATTTTGGAATGGTATCGATGGGCATGGCTTTTTCATAGCGTTCCAAATCGATGTAATGTCTGCAGGCCTCTGCGGTGTCTGTATACCGCCGTTGGTCTGGGTCTATGGCATGTTCAGTGAGGAAATCGATGTGCGATTTATAAAATTCGAACAGGGGTTGGGGCAGGGCAAAAACGGCTTGTTTGTTGATGGTTTTGTGTCCCAAAAACCCCCAAGCTTGGAGGTGTTGAACCGTGAACATCATGAGCAGCAGCAAGGCGATGGAGCTTCTGCTGCTTGATCTTTTGTTGTTGCGGTGGTTCATGATGGGTGCGAGGGTTTTAACGGGGATGTGTTATTGCCACGGTTCGAATTGGGGCGGATTTATTGGGTGTTCTGGGTATTGAGCGCCCGCAAATACATTTGAATGGTGTTTTGAAGTCCCAAATACAGCGCGTCACAAACGAGTGCATGGCCAATCGATACCTCTAACAATCCAGGCAAATTTTTGGCCATGTAATTGAGGTTATGCAGGTCGAGATCATGACCGGCATTCACCCCCAATCCCATGTTTACCGCTGCTTGGGCAGTGTGAATATAGGGTTGCAGGGCTTGCTCGGGGTTGTGATGAAATTGCGTGGCATAGGCTTCGGTGTA
>CANHGC010000286.1 GCA_947460045.1 Bacteroidota bacterium
ATCAACGCCGATATCATTTTGGGGAATACATACCATCTGTATTTGAGGCCGGGCCTCGATATTTTGCAAAAAGCGGGTGGGATACATGGTTTCAGCAATTGGGATCGCCCCGTGCTCACAGATAGCGGTGGATACCAGGTGTATTCGCTGTCTGGAACGCGCAAGCTCACCGATGAAGGCGTTAAATTCGCCAGTCATATCGATGGTTCAAAGCACATGTTTAGCCCAGAACGTGTGATGGATATTCAGCGGGTGATTGGGGCCGATATCATTATGGCATTTGATGAGTGTACGCCGTATCCTTGCGATTACGAGTATGCCAAAAAATCGATGCACATGACCCATCGTTGGTTGGATCGATGCTTTTCGAGGTTCAATGAAACGGAGCCCATTTACGGACATGAGCAAGCGTTGATGCCCATCGTACAGGGCAGTGTTTACGATGATTTGCGCAAGCAGAGTGCCGAATATGTGTTAAAACACGATGCCAAAGGGTATGCCATTGGCGGTCTCAGCGTGGGAGAGCCCCATGAGGATTTGTATCGAATGACGGAGTTGGTGACAGATATTTTGCCTTACGATAAGCCCAGATATTTGATGGGTGTGGGTACGCCCGAGAATTTGTTGAATGCCATCGCCCTAGGGGTAGATATGTTTGATTGTGTGATGCCAACCCGCAACGGAAGAAACGGAAACGTGTTCACTTGTGAGGGTATCGTGAATATCAAGAATAAAAAGTGGGCCGATGACTTTGAGCCTTTGGATTCATTGCTCACGCCGGAGTATAGCAAAGCCTATGTTCGACATTTGTTTCAGGCCAATGAGATGATGGGACCGATCATCGCCAGTATTCAAAATTTGCGTTTTTACTTGTGGTTGGTGAGGCAGGCCAGAGAGCGCATTTTACAGGGCGATTTCCACCTTTGGAAAGAAAGTATCCTCAAAACAGTGTCGCGAAAATTGTCGTAGTTTGTATCGCTTCGCATCGTTATGAAAATCAAAAAGTTAGACTGGTACATCGCAAAGAAATTTCTAGAGACATTCTTTGTTACCGTGATGCTTTTTGTGATCATCATCATGGTGTTTGATGTGGCTGAGAAGTTGGATGATTTTTTAGAGAAGTCGGCGCCCGTGAATGAGATTTTCACTGTGTACTATCTCAATTTTGTGCCGAGTTTGCTCAATACCTTCTCGCCGATTTTCATTTTCATTTCTGTTTTATACATGACGTCGCGTTTGGCATCGAGGACAGAAATCATATCGATGCTGGCCGGTGGGATGTCGTTGAAGCGCATTTTGATGCCCTATATGGGCACGGCGCTATTGTTGGCGTTTGGCAGTTATGTGTTGAATGCGTGGGTGATACCGATTACCGATAAGGCGAGGGTTCGGTTTGAGAATACCTATATGCGCGATTATTATTCGCAGGCCAAGTCCACCATTTTTAGGCAAATCAAGCCGGGTGTGATTTTGTACATGGAGTATTTCAACAACAACGATAGCTCTGGTGTTGGGGTAACTGTGGAGGAGTATCAGGGCAAGCAGCTGAAAAGTTCTCTGTTTGGTCGATTCATTCGATGGTCGCCCGAGGCGAAAAAATGGCGTTTAGAGATGGTTTGGCAGCGGAAGTTTTTGGCCACTGGAAATCAAGACATTCAGTATCACGCTACGTTGGATACTTTGATACCGTTTAATCCGGAAGATTTCTTTTTTCGATTGGAGGATGTGCAAAGTTTGAATCAAAATGAATTGCGGAGCATGATTGCGAAGGAGAAAATGCGGGGATCGAGCAATGTGGAACTGTTGGAAACGGAGTTGAACCGGCGGTATGCATCGCCCTTTAGTACGTTTATATTGGTTTTGATCGCCGTGAGTGTGGCGGGAAGGAAGAGTAGGGGCGGACTTGGATTTTCCTTGGCCGTTGGCATTTTTGTGATCTTGTTTTTCTTGTTTTTCAGCAAGTATTTTGTGTCGCTGGGCAATTCGGGCGTGATTTGGCCTTGGCTGGCGGTGTGGTTGCCCAATGTGTTGTTTGTGCCCGTGGCGTACGTGTTTTATCGATTTGCGCAGCAGTAATTATCAAATTACTCCACTTGAATCACCAAACCTTTGAGGTAATGACCTTCGGGGTGATACAGATTAACGGGGTGGTCTGCGCCTTGACCCAATCGATATAATATCCTGCAGTTTCTTTTGGCTTCGATGCCAGCCGCCGTTACCGTATTGGCGAAAAGTACATCGTCTACCACCTGAGAGCAGCTGAAAGTGAATAGCAATCCGCCGGGTTTTACGCGCTTTAGGCCCATCGCATTGAGTCGTTTGTAGCCCATGACCGCTTTGTGTTTTTTGGAAAGGCTTTTGGCGAATGCCGGGGGATCTAGCACAACGATATCGAATTGCTCAGTGTCTTCGCTCAGAGATTTCATTACGTCAACCGCTATGCCTTCGTGGGTTTGGCCTTTTTTGAGTTTCATCAATGCGATGTTCTCGTTGGCCAGGTTGATGGCGGTGTTGCTGATATCGGCACTCACAACTTTTGATGCGCCACCGGCCAGGGCAGCGACAGAAAATCCGCCCGTATAGCAAAAGGTGTTTAGTACCGTTTTGTCTTTTGAGAAGTGTCTGAGTAGGTCTCTGTTATCGCGCTGATCCAGGAAAAATCCCGTTTTTTGACCGGTGACCCAATTGACTTTGAACTGCAATCCATTTTCTTGTGCGATGGTTTCTGGGGTGTTGCCGAGTAAGAAGCCATCCTCATCCACGCTGCCGTGCATGGCCGAGAAACTTTTGTTATAGATGGTTTTGAGTTGTAAGCTTTCGAGTTGCTCGAGCGCTTCTGCAATGTCGTTTAGGCTATTGTACATGCCAAGGCTATGGGCTTGTATCACCGCGCAATCGTTGTAAATATCGATGATAAGACCGGGCAGGTTGTCGCCTTCACCGTGCACCAATCGAAAGGCGTTGGTTGGGCTGGTGGGACCAAAACCGAGGTGTTGTCTGAGTTGTAGGCAGTTTTGCAGCTTTTGTTTCCAGAATTCTACGGTGGGTTCGATG
>CANHGC010000287.1 GCA_947460045.1 Bacteroidota bacterium
CACACCCCTACCCTGGTTCCTTTTCCAGGCGATGCCCGATGTTTTCACACCCCTGCTCTTTCTCTATACGATGGTGTTCCTCCATACCAAATCAACATCGGGGAAAATCTTATCCGGAATCATCATAGTGATTTCCGCATTGATGCACCATTCTCATCTCCCATTACTGCTCCTTTTCTCCCTGGGATTATTGTATATAAAACCCTTAAAACATTATGCCTTAACACGTCTGTCTTGGCAAAACAAACAACTAAAGCAACTCTTTTTCCTCAGCCTAGCTCCATGGATCATCACCCTCTTGTTGAATATCTGGGCTGGCAACGGAGTCACCCCCTCCAAAGGAAGTCATGTGTTTCTCATGGGTAAACTCTGTGAAAACGGACTGCTAAAAGCCTACCTCGAAGAAACGCCGCTAGAAACCAACCCCCTGGCAGCCAAACACCCCGAAATCAAGGTGTTTTACGAACACAAAAACCACCTACCACAGCATGCTTGGGATTTTGTATGGAACGATCAACCGCTGCTGGGTCCCACCGGAGGCTGGCACCATGGCCGTGAACTTTACCTCAGCATCTATGCCGCCACACTCACATCGCCCAAACTGTTGGGTATGCATCTGATCGCCGCCATAAAAGCAACCCATGAACAACTGTTCTTAAATCATGCCGGCGACGGACTAGAACCCCTATCAAAAGAGGGCGCCGTAGCCATCGAAATGAAAAAACACTTCCCAAAAGATTACGAAGGCCTATTTGTTAATCCATCCCCACAACAGCGATCAGCCATCAATTTTGGGTGGTTCAATCACTGCTACGATATCGCCGCGGCCCTGCTGATCCTTATCACCATCGCTGTCATCTGGAAGTTCCCCAACCCCTACCAACTGCCACTGCTCGGTATCACTACCTACTTTGTGCTATGCAACGCATTCATTACGGCCAACCTCGCCAATGTGCTCTCGAGATTAAACGCACGAACATTTTGGCTCATCCCCATGGTATGCGCGGCCATCATCACCGCAGCCATCATTGATTTCCGCAAACAAAAAGATCAATCTACCCGATAAACCGGATACAAATTGTGACTCTGTTCGTAATGCTCAGATTGTTTGTAAACCCAATTTAATTGCGCCCAAGCATTTTTCGCAAACGCCGGATCCTGCGCTTTTTTGCGCTGCAACTCCTGATATTTCTCCGGATGTGCCTTCAACCAAGCCGCCGCCTTATCCTCAAAAACATAGTCGCTGTAACCTTCCTTTTGCTGCAAAATACCATCAAACGCATTCCATGCAAAATAGGAATCACCCGCGCGGGGCTCTAATACAGCGGTCAGAAATCGCACATTGTTGGGTTTAACCACAGCCACTACATCACCCGCTCGAACCATCACTTTCATGAGCGTATCTCGCGTAATCACACCATAATGCAAGTAGTGTTTCTCGTATGGGTGCGACACCGTTTTGTAGTCCACGATATAACTCACCCGCATCGTCACCCAAGTATCTAACGGCACGTTTCTCAGGGCGATGCCATTGCGCTTCAACTTCTGAATCACATCCTCGTAGGCAAATGGAATGATGTAAGCCTTGGGCACTCTCACACTATCGGTAGCCACATATTGATCGTAATACTTAACCTGTTTCTCCCAAGGTTTTCGGGTATCATACACCAAGCGATCAGCACCCGTGACATCACTGGGCTTATATCCAAACTCAAACCCCCTGAATGGAATCATGGTGTATTGATTCATGTTCAAAGTATGTGCAATGGGCATGTACTTCACCCTTGTTGGATCCTCAGCACGAACATATCCCTTCATGCGATTCTCCTCAAAACCTTTGCGCAGCCCTTCGCCCGTTGTTACCACCAAGAAATTCTCCATGAATGCCAAAGTCGCCAACATTCGTTGCGAAAAAGGCTTCAACATATGCGTTTCAACCGTATAACCAATGGTGTTGTGCAACGCAGCAAATCCCGTGGCATATCTACCGCCCTCCCAAAATGCGTATAAACCACTGTCGGGCACCGTTTTGATCGTTTCCACATAGGGCGCAGTGGGCCATTCAGCGGCGGTAAGCGTAGTTTTTAGCTCCGATTCCAATAGCCTCAAGTTGGGCACAATTTCCGGCATCAACTTCTCGGGGCGCGTGTGAAAATACGTCAACACATACTGATAATCTGCCCCGTTGCTCGTGTGGTTATCAATGAACAAATGATACTGCTCCTTGGCCATCAAATTCACCAAAGCCTTGGCATTTCTGGAATCCGTTTTCACAAAATCTCGATTCAAATCCAAATTCTGCGCGTTCCCACGAAATCCATATTCTACCGGACCATTTTGGTTTGCACGAGACGTTGCGCTGCGATTCAAAGTACCATCTACGTTGTACTGACAAATAACGTGTAGCTCTAAAAACGGCAAAGTTTGCTGCCAATACTGTCCGAAAAACAACAAATCCCTCACCAAAAACATAGACGCATCGGTGCCCTCGGGCTCACCCGGGTGAATGTTGTTGTTGATCAATATTTTCACTTTGGGAACAGGCACTACATCTGCACCTGCCAAAATCCCTTCATCTCCCTCTCCCAAACGATTCATCCTACCCATCCGTTCTCCCATCAATTTGAGCACATAAATTTCTTTTCCCGCATCGCCCAAACCAATCGATTGCAACGAACAATAGGCCGGAAAAGCCGATGCCAATTTTCGATACCAATTTACACATTCGGCATAACTGGCCGTAGCCATACCTTTCGACCGTTCAAATGGGGTAATCAAAGAATCATACAACGCCTGCATATCAGCACTCAGGGCTTTGCCCTTGGCCATGCGCACGCCTTCGGCACGCTTCATCACCGCACTCAACCCCACAGTTCCAAATTCATCCGGCGCCACCATTTCATAATCTTTCTCCTTCACCCCAGCCTTTACCGCTTTCACACCCTGAGCCTGCAATGAAATCGCAAAGCCCAAGAAAATCCACAAAAATCCAATCCGCCTTGTCATATTTTTCTCATCGGATCCGATCCATCCCCCTCACCATCTCCTCGTC
>CANHGC010000288.1 GCA_947460045.1 Bacteroidota bacterium
TTCGCAAATTCTAACTATTCCTTCGACAACAAAGTATGGTCAGTAGCGGGTGAATTGAAGAGCAACCTCAGCAACAAAGTAAGCAATCAATTGTTGTTGACGTACACCAGCATCACCGATGCCCGTGGAACCAACAGCACCCCTTTCCCATTCGTTGACATTAAAAAAGGTGGCGACAACTACATCAGTTTCGGTTATGAGTTGTTCAGCTACAACAACAAAGTAAACAACAACACTTTGTCGTTCATCGACAACATCACTTACAACTTGAACAAACACACCATCACAGCAGGTGTAGCTTATGATCAGATGTATGTGGGTAACGCTTTCCAACGCTATGGCACTAGCTACTATCGTTACGATTCTTTGAGTCAGTTCTTAAACGGTGCCGCGCCTTCTGCCTTTGCTTTGACTTATGGTTACGGTGGCGATGCCACTCCTGTGGGTGCTGAATTGTCGTTCGGCCAATTGGCTGGATACGTGCAAGACGAGTTCCGTGCCAGCAAGAAATTGAAAATCACCGCAGGTTTGCGCGTGGATGTTCCTGTTTACACCTCTGAGTCAAAAGCCAACGCTGGCTTCGCGAAATACGATACCGCAGCTTTGTTCAAAGACCCTTCAGGAACGCCCATCAAATACAACCCCAACAGCTGGCCCACAGGTTCGCCATTGGTATCGCCCCGTATAGGTTTCAACTACGATGTAAAAGGCGACAAAGATTTGATCATTCGTGGTGGTACAGGTGTATTCACCGGTCGTTTGCCTTTCGTTTGGTTCACCAACCAGCCTTCAAACGCTTACGGTGTACAAGCAACAGTTGAAGTGACCAAAGCCGCTGATTTGGCTGGTTACGTTTTCAATGCAGACCCAACCGCTTACTTGAACAAGTTCTCAACCACCCCAGGCACGTTGCCTTCAGGTGCATCTTTTGCCAAGGTTGATAATGATTTCAAATTCCCACAGGTTTGGAGAACCAGCATCGGTATCGACAAGAAATTGCCTTTCGATTTGGATTTCTCTGCTGACATCATCTACACCAAAGAGTTGAACGGTGTTTATCAGTATAACGCCAACTATGCGATGGCCGATACTACCTATTTCACAGGTACTACATGGGAGCGCGATGCATACAAAAAAGCCGCAAGTCGTTCTTATGTAGGAACCGTGCGTGAAGCCATGGTTTTAAGCAACACCAACTTGGGTAGTGGCTTGAGCGCTGCATTCACTTTGAGCCGCAACTTCAAAAAAGGCTTAAGTGGTTCTATTAGCTACGCTTACAACAACACCAAAGACATCACTTCTAACCCTGGTTCACAAGCTGCTTCTGCTTGGAGCAACAACCGCACCGTGGGTGGAAACAACGCACAAGAGTTGGCCATTTCTGAATACTCTACGCCAAACCGTGTGATTGCCAACATCTCGAAGAAATTTGAATATGGCAATCGTTTCGCCACCACCGTAAGTTTGGTTTACGATGGTTACAACCCAGGTCGCTATAGCTACGTATATTCTACCGACATCAACAACGATGGTTTAACAGGTAACGATTTGTTGTTCGTACATGCTTCTTCCGATATCAAATTCTCTGACTTGGTAATTGGCACCAAAACCATCACAGCTGCTGATCAAGCCGCTGCATGGGATGCTTACGTTGCTCAAGACAACTATTTGAGTGCCCACAAAGGCGAATTCGTTGAGCGCAACGGTGGTTTGTTGCCTTGGTTGCACCGCTTCGATTTGCGTTTATTGCAAGACGTAGCCCAAAACATTGGCAAGAACAAGCACACATTGCAATTAAGTGCCGACATCTTGAACATTGGCAACATGATCAACCCTTCATGGGGTATCCGCAAGCAAATGACTGTAAGCAACGGTGGTGTATTGAAATACAACACCAACGGTACTTACAACTTCAATGCTGTAAACGGTGTATTGCCTGTTGAAAGTTTCCGTCCCATCGTAAGCACCTCAACCACTTGGGGTATGCAGTTGGGATTGCGTTATTCTTTCTAACGATCACTGATATTCGCCTTAGGCGATACGTATTGATTCAATAAAAAAAGGAGGGGCGGCCAATGGTCGCCCCTCCTTTTTTTACCCAACTACAACACCTCCGAAATGACCATAACATCAAGGCATTGTTTCTTCCGTAAACAATTGATTTAAAATTCGTTCACATTCTTCACCACAACTTAAACCACACGTCAAATAAGGGTTACATGGCCGCAATAATTTCGGAACAAAATAAACATGAAAACCCTATTGAAAACTTTGTTAACAACCGGCCTGATGATTCTCTTCGGCCCGTTGTTCAATTCTTCAGCATCAGCGCAATCCATGCTGATCTCTGAAGTGTTCGTCAATCCCGCTGGCACAGACTCTTGCAAAGAATTTGTAGAGCTCGTTGCCACCAAATCCATCGACTTCAGCGCTACGCCCTATTCCGTGATCGTATGCAACAACGGAACAAGTACCGTTCGCGGTTGGAAGGAAGGCAAAGCCATCACCTACGCATTCGAAATCACCTCTGGCACAGTAAAAGCCGGCGATATCGTGTACGTGGGCGGTTCCTGCATGAAAATCAACGGCACCAAACTTCGCACCATCAACAACATGACCACTGGCGGCGATGGAGGTATCGGACAAGCCAATGCTTCTGGCGTATTCGGCAACGGAGGCACATCGGCCGATGGTGTTGCCATATTTGATTTGGCACTCTCTAAAATTGATTCGATGACAGCACCCATCGACGCTTTGTTTTACGGCAGCGCCATCGGAACATCCGTCAACAGTGCAGGTGCCGCCGGATACCAACTCCCCACCAATGATTTGTATGCGGGCGGTAAATTGCAAACCACTTCCTACGTTACGGCTGACCCTAGCGCAAACTACATCGTTGCTTCAGGAACTTACTCTACTGCGACAGGCAAATTTAGCAGCAAACGCACCCACACAACCAGCAGCACTACCGCTACCGATGGCAAATCAGACATCACATTCGCAGGTGCAAAAGACACCACGAAACCCACATTTGTCATTTCCATTGCCAA
>CANHGC010000289.1 GCA_947460045.1 Bacteroidota bacterium
AAATGCCTAAGCTGTAGGTAAAAGAGTTCTTCGAATTTGAGCCTGCGTTTGGCCTCTTCCAACCGTGAGAGGTTTTGCGGGAAATGCAGCTCTTTGATGGCATCTCTTCTTGAAATGAATTTGTATTTTTCTAGTATGGCGGTGGGCAGGTTCTCGGGGATGTTGAACAGGGGGCTGGTTACGGCATTTTGCGCGGCTGTGACCAAGAATTTGTTCTCCAATTTTTTTCTGCGCATACCCTCAGTGAGCGGATAAACGGGCACCATGGTGAGGGGCTGACTGGGGGAGTTGGGCAACAGGGCGTCCAATTCGGGGTGGGCGATGCTCATTTTCCCTTTGAAGTTGTTGATTTTGCCGTACACCCTGTAGGTTGTGCCAGGGTTTAGCATTTTATCAACGTATACAATGCCTTTGAACCAAACCAGTTCTATTTCCGCTGTACCATCCGATAATGTGGCTACATATCTTCGACCTTGTCCGGTTCCGGCGATGCCAATGGCCCTGATTTTGCCTTGCAATTGCACCCATACATCATCGCCGCGCAAGGAGGCAATGCTGTACACTTGTGATCGGTCTTCGTGCCGGAAAGGGTAGTGGCTGAGTAAATCGCCCAAGGTGTGAATGCCGAGTTCTTTCTTTAAGGCTTCGGCCCTTTGTGGACCAACACCTTTTAAATACTCAATTCCCGTATCCAACCAATGGGGCATTTCGCGAAGATAAGTTATCTTCGCAGCATGCTTCAAGGAAAAACCGCTCTAATTACAGGCGCCTCACGAGGAATCGGCAAAGGAATTGCTGAAATTTTCGCCAAAAATGGCTGTAACATTGCCTTCACCTTCGCTTCTTCGGTAGAAAAAGCCCGTGCTTTTGAACAAGAATTAACCAGTTTGTATGGGGTTAAAGTGAAAGGATATCAATCTGATGCTGCAAATTTTGAACAAAGTATGGCATTGGCCGAAACCGTGATTGCGGATTTTGGAAAAATTGATTGTTTGATCAACAACGCCGGAATTACCAGGGATACATTGATGTTGAGAATGACCGAAGAACAGTGGGATGACGTGATCAATACCAATTTGAAGTCGGCTTTTAACCTTACCAAAGCATTTTTGAAGCACTTTTTGGGCAATCGCGCCGGGAGTATCATCAATATGACCTCCGTTGTGGGGGTTATGGGCAATGCGGGTCAAGCGAATTACGCGGCTTCAAAAGCGGGCATGATTGGATTTACCAAGAGTATCGCCAAGGAATTGGGCAGCAGAAATGTTCGATGCAATGCGGTGGCTCCTGGTTTTATTGAAACTGAAATGACACACGCGTTGGATGAAAACGTTCGCAAACAGTGGGCAGATACCATTCCATTGAAGCGCGGTGGAACACCCGAAGATGTGGCCAATGTTTGCTTGTTTTTGGCCAGCGATATGAGTGCCTACATAACCGGACAAACACTTTCGGTGTGTGGCGGTATGTTGATGTAATTTTGCCATAGGAATTTCGCGCACCATGCCCTTAGATCAACAGGAAGAAGTTTATCCTTACGAAAAGAATATGGGGTTTTTCGATCACATCGATGAACTCCGAAAGCGATTGTTTCGCGTTGCCATTGTTGTGCTTACGGGTACGGTGATTGGTTTTATCTACGTTGAAAAATTGTTCGATTGGATTGTTTTGAGTCCGTTTAAACCCGATTTTTTTGGATATCGTTTCTTTTGTAAGGCTGGGCGCTTTTTGACCCATTCTGATGCACTTTGTTGGACGCCCCCGCCGTTGTCGATGCAAAGTCAACAAATACAAGGTCAGTTCGTTAGCGCATTTAAAATTGCGTTTGTTGTTGGATTTGTGGTTGCTTTTCCGTATATTATATATCAAGTTTGGAGTTTTATCCGCCCAGCATTGAGTGAGAAAGAGATTCAAAAGACCCGCAGGAGTTTGGGTGTGGTTTCTTTGTTGTTTTTTACGGGTTTGTTTTTTGCGTATTTCTTTTTGGTGCCTTTGGCATCGAATTTTTTGTTGGGTTATTCACTGAATCCCCAAATTCAAAATATCATTACCATTACCAGTGTTACGGGCTTTGTGACATTCATGAGCTTGGCAACGGGGTTGGTGTTTGAATTGCCTGTATTGATTTACGTATTGGCCCGATTGGGCATCGTAAACAGTGCTTTTTTGAAAAAGAACTGGCGTTATGCGGTGGTGATTATCTTCTTGATTGCGGGAATCGCAACGCCTTCGCCGGATGTATTTAGTCAGTTGTTATTGGGAACACCGCTCATGGGATTGTATTTGGTGGGCATTCAGGTGGCCAAAAGAGTAGAAAAAAATCGAGAAAATGAACAATAAAACCATCGCATTGGGATCGGATCACGCGGGATTCGAATTGAAAAATGATTTGCTTGTTTACCTGGTTGAACAAGGCTACAACGTGCAAGACATGGGTCCGGATTCTGCCGATAGTGTAGACTATCCAGATTTTGCACACAAAGTGGGTTCTGCGGTTGAGTCAAGATCGGCTGATTGTGGTATCTTGATTTGTGGCAGTGGCAATGGGGTTTGCATAACAGCGAACAAGCATGTGGGTGTTCGTGCCGCACTTTGTTGGGAGCCAGAAATCAGTGCTTTGGCCAAACAGCATAACGATGCCAACGTGATTTGTTTGCCGGCTAGATTCATTTCTCAAGAAAAAGCTTTCGCCATTGTGGACGCTTATTTGAACATGGATTTTGAAGGCGGTAGGCATTTGAATCGTGTGAACAAAATTGAAGGTTAAATGAAGCCCAAAGAGCAACATGTAACGGTGTCGCACCCGGGTTATTCCGATGAATTCTTTTCGGAAGAGGGTGTTGCCAACGATGCGTCTACAACCTCGGAAATGGGCGCAGAGTTAGATACCGCCCACAATACCACGTTGTCGGCCAATTTGGAGGCCGTGCGCATGTTGGGTTTGAAATTGCCAACCGATCCGCGTTGGGTGAATGTGGCTGAAAAATCCATCGAAGAGATTTTAACGGATCATGCCTTCTGCGAACAAAAGGCAGCCACCAT
>CANHGC010000290.1 GCA_947460045.1 Bacteroidota bacterium
AATCGTTGGGGTGGGGATGAGTTTGTATGTAATTTTGAAAAAATTTTAATTGTGAGGGAGTACAATATCAAAATCGTTGCTTTGGGCGTTGTGATGGGTTTAAGTACCTGGGTTGCAGACTTGCTGAGCGCCAAAGTATCTATACCCACTGATGCCTACGTGGGTTTGTTGTACATGGTTGCCATCTTTTGGGCGCTGCGATACTATGTGAGTAAATCAAATATTGCCAATCCCAATCAATGGATTCGCAGGGCGATGACATCAAGTATGTTGAGGCTATTGGCGGTGTTAACCTTCTTATTGATAACACTTTTGAACAGGGGAAAAGCTGATTTGGCATTCGCTTCGGCGTATTGTTTGTATTTTCTTTTGTTTTTGTTGTTTGAAATGTCTGAAAAGCGTAGTAATTTGCGCCCCGATTCAAATAATGGGCCACAAAAAGAAAATGCCTGATTTTTCTACATTCTTCACTACATCCAAATTTCGGAAAAGTTTCGTTGCGGCGGGTTTTTTAGCTTTTTTTGCTGTTTCTGCGTTTGCTAACCAAGATCATTCAGTATCTGCAACTGCCCATGAGGGTGATGTTGCGGATGTTGCTGTTACCTCACATGTGGCCGATTCATCTCACGAGATGGCCCACAGTGGAGAAGCACACGGCGCTTCATCTCATGGAGAAGCCCATGCACCAGAAAAATTCGCCCCGGGCAAAATGATCATGGAACACATCGCAGATGCGCATGATTGGCATTTGTGGGGTGAAGGTCATGAGTCGGTTTCGATATCCCTTCCTGTGATACTTTACACTGAGTCGAAAGGTATTACGCTTTTCTCTAGTGCTAGATTTGAGCATGGACATGCGGCATACGAAGGTTTTGAATTGAACGAAGAGGGAAAGGTGGTTTGGGCTGACGCTAAGAACACTGAATCCATTTATGATATTTCTTTGTCGAAGAACGTGGTTGCAATGCTCATTGCCGTGTTTACCATATTGATTATCGCCATTGGAATGGCCAATTCGTACAAAAAGAACAAAGGCAAAGCGCCCAAAGGATTTCACAACTTGGTTGAGCCTTTGATTCTGTTTATTAGAGATGATGTGGCTAAGCCGTCTATCGGACATAAAACGGATAAGTTTATGCCATTGTTGCTAACGATTTTTAGTTTCATTTTCGTAAACAACGTATTTGGATTGATCCCCATTTTTCCAGGTGGTGCCAACGTGACAGGAAACATCGCTGTAACTATGGTGTTGGCATTGGTGATCTTTTTAACCGTGAATTTGAATGGTAACAAATACTATTGGAAACACATTTTCTTGCCTGATGTACCCGTTTGGATGTATGTAATCATCATTCCAATTGAGATTTTGGGTGTTGTGTTGAAGCCATTTGTATTGATGTTGCGTTTGTTCGCGAATATCACGGCTGGGCATATTATCATCCTTGGATTCTTTAGTTTGATTTTCATCTTTGGTTCAATGAATCAGGGTTTGGGATATGCTGTGAGTCCATTGAGCGTAGCGTTTACAGTTTTTATGGGATTGTTGGAAATGTTAGTAGCATTCTTACAAGCCTTTGTATTTACTTTGTTGAGTGCCATTTACATTGGCATGGCAGTAGAGGAACACCATCACTAAAAAATAATAAAACCTAATAAAAAAACAACCAAATAATTATGAGTATCATGAACACTCTCCTTCAAGCAGCTGTTGACAATTCAGCCGCTGCGTACAGCAAAATGGGTGCCGCTATTGGCGCTGGTTTGTCAGCTATTGGTGCCGGTATCGGTATCGGTCGTATCGGTGGTAGCGCTATGGAATCTATCGCTCGCCAACCAGAATCAGTAGGTGATATCCGTGCAAACATGATTGTGGCTGCAGCTCTTATCGAGGGTGCTGTATTCTTCGCGATCGTTGTTTGTTTGTTGATTCTGTTTTTGTAAAAAACCCACGGGATTGGGCCATTCGGTCCAATCCCTTTATTTAAAAAACTAAAAGAAATGCAGTTAGTAACACCTGCCATAGGATTGGTATTTTGGATGCTAGTAACATTTACATTGTTGCTTGTTATCCTGAAAAAATTTGCTTGGAAGCCGATTTTGGAATCCATTCGCGATCGTGAACAAACGATTGAGGATTCTTTGTCATTGGCCGAAAAAACGAAAGCTGATATGATTCGCTTACAAGGCGAAAACGAATCTCTTTTGGCCGAAGCACGCAAAGAACGTGATGCCTTGTTAAAGGAAGCTCGTGAAATGCGCGACAAAATTGTTGGTGACGCGAAAGCGGTTGCTGATGAAGAGGCTAAGAAGTTGATGACTCGTGCTCAAGACGAAATCGAAAAGCAAAAGGCTGCGGCCATCGATGAATTGAAACGTGAGGTTTCTGTTCTTTCTGTTCAAATTGCTGAGAAATTGATGCAACAACAATTGGAGAACAACCAAGCGCAACAAGCCATCATCGAAAAACAACTTTCACAATTGAACTAAACCAGCGTTTGTTGTATGTCAGAAATTAAAATCGCCAGACGTTATGCCAAAGCCCTTTTTGAAAAGGCGATGGAAGACAAGGCTGTAGACACGGTGGTTGCGGATGTGTTGAACATCCAACAGGCCTGTGCAGGTAGCCAAGACTTAATCGTATTCTTGAACAGTCCAATGTTGAAGAAACCGGTGAAGAAAGAGGCTCTGACAAAAATTTTCGCTTCTTGCTCTGATTTGTCGAAGCAGTTGATGTTGTTGATGACCGATAAACATCGCGAATCATTCATCCCTGCCATGACAGATGCATTCATGGTGCTTTATAACAGATACAAAGGAATTACCACAGCGGAAGTAACTTCTGCGGTGGCCTTGTCTGATTCTGCGTTGGATGCAATCAAGAAATACGTTGCTCAAACTTCTGGCGCCAATGAAGTGGTGCTGAAACAGTGCATTGACCCATCGGTGATCGGTGGAATGAACATCGTTTTTGATGGTAAAATTTATGACGCTACCATCTTGAACCAAATTATCAAATTGAAAAAAG
>CANHGC010000291.1 GCA_947460045.1 Bacteroidota bacterium
CAACCCATCCATCGATTGAATCCCCAATATTTTAGATTTTCAAAAAATCAATATTACCATGTCAATCCCAAGTAATGGGCAGCAACAACACTGAACATCACACAACTTTCTCAACGCGATTTAAACCAACTGAGAATCAGGATTCCGTTAAATACAGTTAACGAACAAAGAAAAAGGGGGCCTTGGCCCCCTTTTTCTTTGTTATTTGAAAAATGCCCAATCACATCGAAAGGACATTCGCAAAATCAATATCTGTAAGTATCCTTTTTGAAAGGACCGTTCAAATTCACGCCGATATAATCCGCTTGCTCCTGGGTTAACTCAGTCAACTCAGCACCGATGTGCGCCAAGTGCAATTTCGCTACCTTCTCATCCAAGTGCTTTGGCAACACGTAAACCTCATTTTTGTAGCTGGCGTGGTTGTTCCACAATTCCAACTGAGCCAAAGTTTGGTTGGTGAAGCTATTACTCATCACAAAGCTAGGGTGACCCATTGCGCAACCCAAGTTCACCAAACGACCTTCAGCCAATACGATGATTTCGTTGCCATTCAAGTTGTACACGTCAACCTGTGGTTTGATGGTGTATTTGGTATTACCATGGTTTTGATTCAACCAAGCCATATCGATTTCATTGTCGAAGTGACCGATGTTACAAACGATGGTTTTATCCTTCATCGATTCGAAATGCTTCGCCGTAACGATGTTACAGTTACCTGTAGCAGTTACAACGATGTTCGCCTGAGGGATCGCCTTATCAATGTGTACCACGTGGTAGCCGTCCATCGCTGCTTGCAAAGCGCAAATCGGATCGATTTCTGTTACCATCACACGTGCACCTGCACCGCGCAAAGAATCGGCAGAACCTTTTCCTACGTCGCCATATCCGCAAACCACAGCCACTTTACCGGCCATCATCACATCAGTAGCTCTGCGGATTGCATCCACCAAACTTTCTTTACAACCGTATTTGTTATCGAATTTGCTCTTGGTTACGCTATCGTTTACGTTGATCGCAGGGATGTGCAAAGTGCCTTTCGCCATACGCTCATACAAACGGTGAACACCCGTAGTGGTTTCTTCACTCAAACCTTTGATACCGGCGATCAATTCAGGGTATTTATCAAATACCATGTTGGTCAAATCACCGCCATCGTCCAAAATCATGTTCAATGGCTGTTGGCCTTCACCAAAATGCAATGTCTGTTCGATACACCAGTCAAATTCTTCTTCGTTCTGACCTTTCCAAGCATATACAGAAATACCAGCAGCAGCAATTGCCGCAGCGGCGTGATCTTGGGTTGAGAAAATGTTGCAAGAGCTCCAAGTTACCTCAGCACCCAATTCAGCCAACGTTTCAATCAGAACCGCAGTTTGAATGGTCATGTGCAAGCAACCCGCGATACGAGCACCTGCCAAAGGCTTAGACGCACCAAATTCGGCGCGAAGGGCCATCAAACCCGGCATTTCAGCCTCGGCCATTTTAATTTCTTTCCTACCCCATTCTGCCAATGAGATGTCTTTTACTTTGTAAGGAACGTATGTAGATTGCGTTGTCATTGTTAAAATTTGCGCAAAATTAGTCAACAAAGGGCAGATTACCCCAATGATACACCAAGAAAGATGCATCATTCACGATCATTTGTGTTGAACTTTTAACGCATTAAATCGCTCAACATCAATGATTCCCGTTAAAACCCGCAGTTACAACCGGTATTTTTGGCCTTCACATGACCCCGTTTGGCAGAACCACAACCCTGCACCGCAAAACCCACACAAATCACCAACAACATCAAACAAAATTTCCCAATTGGCTGGCCAAACTTCATAATTTTTTGCATTTAACACAAATATACACTTTGAGATATCAATCCCATCATGCGCTTGTTGTAAAATTGCAGTTGAATGATGACACTGATTTCCATCCTTGATTTTGCCAAAGATTGGCTGTTACACCTCGACGATAAACTAAATTACCTAGTAGGAGAATATAAAAATCTCACCTACCTCATTTTATTTGCCATTGTTTTTGTTGAAACTGGGCTTGTGGTTATGCCGCTACTCCCGGGAGACTCCTTGCTGTTTGCCGCAGGATCTATTGCTGCCATGGACGGACATCCATTGAACATTTTTGTTTTAATACCCTTGCTCATCGTTGCCGCGTTACTGGGCGATAATACCAATTATTTCATTGGCTCCAAACTCGGCATCAAAGTGTTTGACCTCAAGTGGAAACTCCTCAAACGCGAATACCTCGAGCAAACCGAGGCGTTTTACGAAAAACATGGTGGATACACCCTCATCATGGCGCGATTTGTTCCCATCGTGAGAACTTTCGCCCCGTTTGCCGCTGGATTGGGCTCAATGACATACAAAAAGTTCATCGGCTACTGCATCGCAGGTGCCGTTCTTTGGGTAACGAGCATCACCACTTTGGGATATTTGTTGGGCTCTATTCCTTGGGTGCACGACCACTTTGAAACCGTGGTGTTTGGCATCATTGGCATTTCTATTCTGCCCATCCTTTTCAACGCGGTGAAGGCAAAGTTGAAAAAGTAATCATTCAAGACATCGCTCTACAACCCGGTTTCACGCCATGACATCTACCAAAGCGTTTCGATTGGGATTGATTGGCCACCCCGTATCGCATTCCAAATCACCGGAAATCTTTGCGAAGTTTTTTGAGCAGCACTTTCAAACAATTGCTCAAGTTGAAAATTTTTCGTCGGCACCTCAATCGGGGACCGCAGAATATCAACTCTTTGATTTGCCAGATTTAACCCAATTCAATAAGTGGCTCGAGGGCGAAACAAACAACCCTTCCCCCTTGGTGGGATTCAACGTCACTGTACCCCACAAAACCGCCATCATTCCATACCTAGATGAGTTGTCACCAGCCGCACATCACTTACAGGCGGTGAACACTGTGATCATCCAACACAACCTAGATAACCAAAAGCCCTATTTGGTAGGACATAACACCGATGTGATTGGTTTCGAAAAATCATTGGAACAAATACTCAATA